>JACRPL010000009.1 GCA_016223245.1 Candidatus Saganbacteria bacterium
GACAAAGCTTTCCATAAAATCGTCCTCTATGCCCAAGAAAAGGGCTTTCTCAAAGATTGCTTGGGCGGAGCTGATTCTACCGTTATCAAAACTACTCAAAAAATCGATCGTTTTAAAAACCCTTCGGAAAATATTCGCTTCTTAACCGGTCTCACAATGAGACTGGTTAGGAACCTGCGAGTGAACCCTGCCTGCCGGCAGGCACGGCTCGCGGTTCCTAAAATCTACGAGGAAACCGCGACGTTTACCTGCCCGTCCGGCAGGCGGGTCCGAAAAGGTCGGCCTCCAAAGGCGGCCAGGCCCGGAAATTGGGCGGCGATTGGACGTCCTGACGTATCGTCGGAACCATTTCAAATGAATAAATCTGTTCGGATATTTTCAAATGCGGCCAGATTTCTTTTATGATATCATTCTGATATGTCCAAAAAGAACTTATTAACCACCACAGCCGAAAGGCAAAGCAAAAAAGTCAAAATTTCTGTTTTTGATTATGATGGCGATCAATTCACCGAAAGGGATATCACAAGTGAAGAATGCGTCAGCTTCAAAGAAAAACCTACGATCACATGGATCAATGTCGATGGTATATATGACCCGAAGATAATCGAAAAAATAGGGGATTGCTACGGGTTAAGCAAGGCTATTCAAGAGCAAATATTGGATACAACCGGGCGGCCGAAGATCGAGGACCTTGGCGGCCAGATATTCATAATACTCAAAATGTTCCTCTATAATAAGGATACCTCAAAGATCATATCCGAGCAGGTAAGCATGGTCATTGGCAGATCATGGGTAATAACATTCCAAGAGCGCGGCCAAAAAGAAGATGTATTTGATCCTGTAAGAAAGAGGATCAGGACTTCGGGGACCAAGATCAGGCGTTCGGGGACAGACTATCTTGCCTATCGCCTGATCGATTCGATAGTCGATAATTACTTTTTCATAGTTGAAATATTGGGCGATGAGATAGAAAAGAACGAAGATGAAACATTGCGCAACCCCTGCCAAAAGACCCTTCACATCATGCAGAAGATCAGGAAGGAGATTCTTTATCTTCGAAAATCAATTTGGCCGGTCAGGGAAATATTGAATTCACTCCAAAGGGGCGAGTCTATTTTAGTCTCTGACGAGACCCGTAAGTACCTAAGGGACCTATACGACCATACGGTGCAAATAATTGACGCAATTGAAACTACTAGGGATACTTTGTCGTATCTCCTGGATATCTATTTATCAAGCATCAGCAATAAATTAAATGAGGTCATGAAAGTATTAACTATGATATCGACGATTTTTATGCCTTTAACATTCTTGGTCGGGGTTTACGGGATGAACTTTAAACATTTTCCTGAACTTGATTGGAAATACGGCTATTTGATGGTTTGGATCGTAATGTTTATCATAGCCGGAATAATGGCTTATATTTTCCGAAGAAGAAAATGGCTCTGATCTCATGATCTATAATCCCCAGAAGGTATATTTAATATTCAATAAACCATATGGAGTGCTCTGCCAATTTACAGACGAGCTTGGACGGAAGACCCTAAAGAACTTTATTCCGATCCAGGGTATATATCCTGTCGGTCGGCTTGATTTTGATAGTGAAGGCCTAGTTTTTCTTACAAACGATGGTGAACTTAACCAGCAATTGAGCAACCCGAGGTTTAAACTGCCAAAGACCTATCTTGTCCAAATAGAAGGAGTTCCAACCGAAGAAGAATTGTATGAGCTAAGGCATGGTGTCTTTATTGAAGGAAGAAAGACAAAAGCGGCAAAAGTTGAAGTATTGGACGAAGAACCTGAACTTTGGCCGCGAGAAAAACCTATCAGATTCAGAAAAAGTGTTCCGACTACGTGGATAAAACTATCAATTGTTGAAGGCAAATATCACCAAGTAAAGCGCATGACCGCGGCGGTAGGCCACCCATGTTTGCGTCTGGTCCGTGTTAAAATAGGCCTTATCGACATGCGAAACCTCCAACCCGGCAAATACCTCTTCATCAAGAAGCCAATAATAAGATAATAAGGCTAAGTACCAAAGCGACAATAGTGGCACAGAACCTCGAAAATGAAGATCATTTGCAGTATAATTGCACCATATGAAAAATATCTCCCATACGCTATAGCATTCGGGATCGATAATAAATGGCTGAACAGGTTCAAAGGTTTGGCGATAATGGCGCCTCTTTGGCACCATTCGTCTTTTACCGATCAATCCGGCAAGACCTTCAACGCTTCATCTTTTGAGGGTTTCGGCGGGGGCCGAAGCGGCGGTGGTGGTGGTGGCGGCGGAGGAGGAGGAGGAGGCTGGTAAAAAGTTACGATCTTTTTCTTCTTAAAATAGAATTGGGAGATATTCGATCCAATTTTTCGGTTTCAATAAAAACGTGATATCCGTTATGCGCGGTTTCAAGCTCATGCCCTTTTTGATCCACTAACTTTTTTACTTTTAATTTTCTAAAATTAAAATATGCAGGATCAATTATTTCCAAAATATCGCCTTTCTTGAAATAATTCCTACCTAATACTTCTACGGTATTTGTTCCTTTATCGAAACTTCTAACGACACCCGTAAAATCATAACCTCTAACATATTCGCCCTTAGTATTGTTGTAATCGTTATCGCTAAAATAGAACCCGATGGTGTAGCTTCTATGCGATATCTTTATTAATTCAGATAGAAATTCCGGGTCGTATTTGTTTGAATCGATCGCGCGCCTGTATATCCTTGCGACTTGGGCAACGTAGTACGCTGATTTCATTCTGCCTTCGATCTTGAACGAATCGATGCCGGATCTTTTCAGTTCTTTTATATGCTCGATCATACAAAGATCTTTTGGGCTCATAAGATACGTTCCTCGAGGGTCTTCGATAACCTCGATCTCTTCTTTCGGCCTTTTTTCTTCTATTATCTTGTATTCCCATCGGCATGTGTGGGCGCACTCCCCGCGATTAGCGGATCGACCCGTCATGTGCTTTGACAGAAAGCATCTTCCCGAATATGCCATGCACATTGCGCCATGGACAAAGGCTTCGATCTCGACCGACGGATTCGCATTTTTAATATTCTTTATCTGCGCCAAAGAGAGCTCACGGCCCAAAACAATTCTTGAAACTCCTAAACTATTCCAAAACTTAACGGCTTCGGAATTAAGAGTGCTTGTTTGCGTACTCAAATGGATCTTAACTTTTAAATTATTTTTCTTTATCAAATAAATAAGGCCTGGATCGGAGATGATGACGGCATCTATTCCGATCTTTATCGCTTCTTTTAAATATTTCGTCATTTTAGGCAGGTCTGAGTCGTAGGAGAAGATATTCATGGCAAGATAAACTCGAACATCTTTTTTATGTGCAAGATTTATCCCGAGTTCTAAATCTTTAAGTGAAAACGCAGTCTGATCAGCTCGGAGGGAATAAACGCCGGCCCCAACATATACGGCATCAGCCCCAAACCTGACAGCTGTTTCAAGTTTTTCGAGGTTTCCGGCTGGGATCAGTAATTCCGGTTTATGTTGAGATATCATCTATATTGATTTTACCCTAATACGATTCACGTATGCAAGAAATGCGATTTTGGGATTTGACGAAAAACACTGCAAATTTATCATATTTTTCTGAATTAGTTGGCATGATAATTGCTATGAAGTTCAGAAGATTACGCATCCAAGCAAAATCGAAAACTGCAGACACTGTCTGCAGAAATTGGCTGGTCCAATAATATCCTAATAATCAATCAAATAAAAGATCACAAAGAACGAGAATTTTATCTCAAAATATGTTTAAAGGAGCGATGGAGCTATAGAGAATTGCAGCGGCAAATTGATACTGATTTATTCGTACGCTATATGAGCGTTAAAGCTTCAAGAAAAACCTTGCCGGCCAAAACAAAAGATTCTCTTGCCCCATTTAAAGACCATTATGTCCTTGATTTTCTGGGTCTGAAGAAGGCCTATTCCGAAGAAGAAATGAGAAAATCGATTTTGGCCAACTTAAGAGATTTTTTTCTGGAATTTGGCAGGAATTTTACCTTTGTAGGCGAGGAGTATTCCCTTAGAGTCGGAGATGAAACCTATAGGATCGATCTTTTGTTCTCCTGGCGGGCTGGTCAAGGGAATAACAATCAAAAATCTTGGCACGAAGAGCCGAACTCGCAATCCCTTGATCGCTGATTTGTTTTATCGAGCCGACTTGGCAGAGAGAATCGGCTCAGGGATTAAGCGCATGGGCGATCTGCCGATCCGCTGGATCGCGGCCTTTTCAATCAGCTACTTTTCTCATCTGATACTCGACATATTTAATCGCCGCGGCTCGAAAATGTTCTGGCCTGATCCGGGCAGAGATGTAATCCCGAGAAATCCTAAATTCAGGTCGGAATCCGGCTCAAAAGATGAGCTTTCCGCGGATATTTTTGCCTCTCATGTCAGGGTTAAAAAAACGACCATTCCTAGGAACAGAAAGGAAATGACTTGATCCTATCCTTTGCCTCAAAGGATCAGATCGAGAAGTTGGCCCTAACCGAGTATTTCGATTTGCAAAAGAAAAAGGATCAGACCGAGCTTTCGGGCTTAAATGCTCGAGCTGAAAAGGTGCAATCCCAGATCAATGAGATTGAGTCCGGCAATGGCTTAACCCCTCTTGGCAAGCAATTACTGCTCAATAAAGAGGAAGCAGAAAAACAGCGGGTTCAGCTTGCCGAATTAAAGAGTCAGTTTGACGAGATAAGTGTTAAAATAGAGGAGATTAAGATTAAGATGAAAGCACGGAAGTTTGTATTTTCGGGTGAGGTTTACTTAAGACAGTGATAACAATATAAGGAAAATGGGGGTCAATTAGAAGGGGAATTATGAAAAAAGAAGATCAGCAATCGCAATACGGTCAAATTCCTTGGGATATGGGAGCAGATTCATAATCCTGCGTTTAAAGGTCTCGAATTCGAGACCTTTAAAAAATAGGCTGGAATGAATAATTTTTCCCTCACACCACAGAAGTGGGTTAAGGCTACCAATGCTATCGGCCTTATCTCCAAAGCTGGAAGGTATGGCGGCGGCACATATGCGCATAAAGATATTGCCTTTGAATTCGGCTCATGGCTTAGCGCGGAGTTTAAGCTTTATCTGATCAAGGAATTCCAGCGGTTGAAAACAGAAGAAGACAATCGTCTGGCCCTTGGCTGGGACATGAAAAGGACGCTGGCAAAAATCAATTACAAGATTCATACTGACGCGATCAAGGAGCATTTGGTCCCGCCGCTGGTTTCCAAACAGGCGGTGAATCTGGTTTATGCCAGCGAAGCTGATGTTTTAAACGTGGCCTTATTTGGCCTAAGCGCCAAAGAATGGCGAGACCGCAATGCCGGCAAAGAGGGGAATATCAGAGATCATTCAACTGTTGAACAGCTGGTAGTTCTCTCAAACCTTGAAAGTATGAATGCTGAATTTATCAGGCTGGAACTCTCTCAAGGGGAGCGGCTGGAGAGGCTTAATGAAATTGCCATAAGCCAGATGAGATCGTTATTGGACAGCTCATCGATTAAGAGGTTAAAATAGACCATGAAAAAACCAATTTCTATCTTTTTGATAATAATATTTATACATTAATAGATGGTGGCTTGTCCTCCGAAGTCATGACCATCTTTCGAGGGACTGAACTAAGTTTTTTTAGAGGCCTGCGCCAAGGGCGCTCGAGGCGTTTGTCCCGCAGATACTCTAGGGGATTCTTCAACTTCAATTTTATAAGAGGTGCGAATCTTTTGCGTTTTTCTTTTTACTTCTTCTAAGAGCCGGGCAGTTCCTAATAGCTGAGCAATATACTCTTTAAAAAGAAACAAGAGCTCTGAATTCATCCAGCGTTCAGCTTCTCCGGTTTTCTCAAAACAAGCAATCAAAAGTCCCGCCAAGGAATAATTGGTTTTTAAAGGCATTAACATAACTGTTTCAAATTTAGCTAAACTTAAAAGGGATGGGGTCAGCAGTGACAATCGTTTAACGCCATTTTCCGAAATCAAGGCGGCGACATCTGAAGTAAAATAATTTTTATTGCTTTTAAAGATTATTTTAAGCTTGTTCCCTAAACAAAATCGCACGTTGGCTGTGCTCGTGGAGAATAAGTCTTCTAATTTTTTGTGCAGGCCGCTTTTGATTCCGCTTGCACATCCAAATTCAAATTCTTTTCTATTATTCATTAAGAACAGAACGGTGTATTTAGCTTCCAGGGTTTTTCGGGAAAGCGAAGTCACTTTTTCAGCCAGTTTTTTGAGATCGACTTCCCTTAGGCTTTTTAGAGCTTTCAAAATTTTTCTTTCAGCTAATGGTTGGGGGGCTTTGCCTCCCTTTTTAGAGGGTGTTTCTTCTATGAAGTATGAGAGGGGTTCCCCTAAAAACTCCGCGATTCTTTCCAGATCTACCAGGGAAATCCAACGTTTTGCCCTTTCATAATTTGAGATAGAAGCTACGCTATAACCCAGGAGGCCCGCCAATTGTTTGGCGGTAATGTTTTTTCTTAAGCAGGCCTCTTTAATGCGGCTGCCAACTCTTTCATAAATAGTCACTATGCCCACCTCTTTATTTGCTTAAACTTAACATTAACACAATGTTAATAAGCATGTCAATCAAGTTGGGGTGTTTTACATTTTGTTGTTGAGGGGGGGGCATAGCGTTTTGTCAAATAAATGGAATTTACAATATGTTAAGAAATGCCTATTGCGGCCATTTGCTTGGCTGGCTATACTTAGTCTCAATGTCGATTGTTTGAGAAAAAAGATTATGGACAAGGAAGCAAAAAACATGAAGATTAATAACGAATATTCCCCCATAGATGTTTCTTTCCGCAGAGAACTGCAGGAGCTTTTCCCCCCCCCCCCCCCCCCCCAGAAATTATGTCGAATAAATAATTATGTAAAAGCGAATTCAGAATCTGTTTTAGAATCTAAAATAATAAAAGTTGAAATGGAAGCCGAGTTTTTATAACTCGGCTTTTTGTTTATTTTATGTAAAAAGGAGGTGAAAAAACATGGCAGTTGAAAAAGCGATTGGAAGCTCCAGCTTGGTAGAAGTGGTTGATCGCATCCTTGATAAGGGATTAGTGATTGATGCTTGGGTTAGAGTTTCATTGGTTGGTATCGAAATTCTGGCGATTGAAGCCAGAGTGGTCGCCGCATCAGTAGAAACTTATCTAAAGTATGCTGAAGCAATCGGCTTGACGGCGACCGCAGCTTAAGGCTCGGTCAGTCATAAGGGGCCTGCCGAAGCATCCTTTTAAAGCATGCCTCGCCAGGAATCCCCTGAAATAAAAAATTATGGAAACTAAAGAAATTGAAGTTGGATACCCATTTGAAAATCTAATGCAGGATTATGTGGAACTTCGCGAAAATCTTGCCCGTAATGGCTCTGTGCGCAGAAAAGATTTCGATAGCATGATGCAGGGGGTTCTTTCAGGCCAGGATAAAAAGGAAAGAGAAATAAAAACCTTGGTCAATGATTATTTTAATGAGCAAAAACAGATTACCCAAACCTTAAAAGAAAAGTTGGAAGAGTTTAAAGAATCCCTTGCCCGGGGAGATTCTCAAAGAGTTCAAGAGTTTCAGGCTTTTATTAAAGACATTCTTTCAAAGCAGGAACAACGCAAAGAAGAAACAACCATGAAATTGAAGAAATTTCAAAAAGAACAGGAGGTGATGTCAGGAAAACTGAAAGAGCTTTTAGCCAAGGGACGGGATCTTCGCGCTAAAGATTTCAAAATAATGCTTCAAGAATTAGGAAGCCAAAAAGATGCGAGATTGGCCCGTCAGGAAGAACGAAAAGAAGAAGTGCGCGAGATTTTGGCTTCCGCGCACAAATATAAAAGAGGAGGGAAATAAACATGGGATTAGCAGATGAGATGAAAAAGATTGCGGAAGATATTGTGGTGGCCCATGATCTGCGGGTAAAAGCTGTCGGTGATATAGTAACCGATGTGCATAAAACCCTTAAGGGTTTTGCTTCGGACAGAAAAAAGATGAGCGCCGAGCAAGCTAAAGACCTGACAGATTTTGTAGCCGAGTTAGCTAAAAACGTGGGCAGTTTAATCAAGGGATTTACAAAAGATCGTAAAGCCATGGCAGGCGAGTTAAAAGAAACACTGGCAAAAGCAGTCAAAGACATTGAGACCTATGTGGCAAAAAAGCTAAAAGAGTTTTCCGATAGCCACGCGGCAATGAGTGACGAACTCAAAAAAGAGCTTGATAAGTATGTCGCAGGCATTGCTTCAGACATCAAAAAACTCCTGGGTGGCTACGCTAAAGACAGAAAAGAACTTGCCGCTGAATTAAAGAAAATGGCTGCCAATTGGCAGGAGGGGACTAAAGGTCTGGCCAAGAAAAAAGGAGCCAAATCCAAAGTTAAAGCCGGCGCCAGTGTAAAATCCGTAGAAGAAGTGATCGGCCGATAGGAAAGAAGAGTAAAAAACTCTTCGAGGGGGCAGAGATGCCGGAGAAAAAACTTTTAACCTGTGCTTTTTGTAAAGGAACGGGGAAAGATCCCTTTGATCTTCTTTCCCGACTTGCTTCTTGTCAGGTCTGTGGCGGAAAAGGGGAAGTAGAAGTTTATGAACCGATAACAGAGTGTCCCTTTTGCAAAGGAACAGGCGTTTACCCGCATAGTCGGCTGACCTGTTCTTTTTGCCGAGGGAAGGGAGATTTTACCCGTAGAGGAGGTGAAAAATAAAATGTATACAAACACAGATGAAATAAACACGGTTCTTGAGCCAACCCCGATGCCGGATTTTGTGGAAACGCCTTATATCAAAGATATTACCGCTCGCGCTCTTAATTATGTAAAAGCGGGTTTTCCCGTGCATTTCAGAGGGGCTTCCGGCACCGGCAAGACTACTCTTGCTATGCATATTGCCGGTAAACTTAAAAGGCCCATGGTGCTGCTGCATGGGGATGAGGAGTTTACTACTTCTGATCTGGTGGGCGGTGAATATGGCTATCGCATACGCAAGGTGGTTGATCGTTTTATCTCCAGAGTATGTAAAACGGAAGAGGATATGGTAAAGCGCTGGGTTGATAATCGCTTGACGGTGGCTTGCAAGTACGGGTTTACATTAATATATGATGAGTTTACCCGCTCCCGGCCGGAAGCCAACAATATCCTTCTTTCTATTTTAGCGGAAAAGATCATGGATCTGCCGGTAGGGAGAGGTGATGAGCCCTATCTAAAAGTTCATCCGGAATTTACTGCCATTTTTACTTCTAATCCGGAAGAATATGCCGGAGTGCACCGCAGTCAGGATGCTCTGCGCGACCGCATGGTTACCATGGATCTGGACCATTTTGATTATGAGACAGAAGTCGCGATAACTAAGGCAAAATCCAAGATCCCCAGAAAAGAAGCGGAGATAATTGTAAATATTGTCAGGGGATTAAGGGAATCTGAAAAGTGTGAATTTGCGCCCACCATTCGCGGCTGCATCATGATCGCCAAAGCGCTCAAAATCCAAGATTTAAATCTGGTAAGCTCCAATGGCAGCTTTTTGAATATTTGTCAGGATGTCTTGGCTTCAGAAACCAGCAGGGTGGGATCAAAAACCAATCAGACCAAGGTTAAAGAAATAGTTAAGGGATTGGTTAAAAAGTGCGCTTAGCCCGGACTTATTAGAAAGGAGGTAGGATCGTGAAAAGGAGAACCCAAAGGTTAGGTTTGAGAGACGTTAAATCCATGCAATCCATTAGCGCCCGTTCTATTCCCCGGGTACAGAGATCAAGCTATCTGGATTTGTACCTCATGACAGAAAAGAGGCGGCGGCTGGAAAAAGAAATTTCAATCTTAGAAGTAAGGAGGAATATTGCCAGAAAGCAATTAACCATCATCAATAAAAACATTGATAAATTACAAGGTGAGGGGATTGAAAAACAAAGGGGAAGGTCTCGTCCGCCCGCTTCCAAGCCGATGAAAAGGATGGCGATACATTATGGTTAAAGAACGAGGAGAATTTGGCTTGGGCGGGCTTTTTAAAGGTCTTGAAACGTTGATCGATCTCGCGGCAAAAGTAAAAGAGGCTGGCGGAGAAATAAAAAAGGAAGGAGAGATCGATCTTAGCCATCTTAAGGAAGGGATGAAGGGGGTCTTCGGGGTTACAATCAGAACTGCGGAGGGCGGCAAGCCGGTAGTTGAGCCCTTTGGCAACATCAAAAAGACGCCTCAAGGGCCAAGCGTTGAGGCCGAGAGGGAACCCATCACCGATGTCTTTGATGAAACAGACGAAATTCGCGTCTATGCCGAAATGCCGGGAGTAAATAAGACTGATATTAAATTAGATTTAAAAGATGATATTCTTGATATTTCAGCCAAAAGCAGGGACAGGAAATATCATAAAGAGGTTTTACTGCCTCTGAAATTAAAGGTAGAAAATTTAATTTTTAGTTATAAGAATGGTATTTTGGAGGTTAAGATTAAAAAGTGAAAGATTTCTTAACCCTAAAGGTAAAAGAGGCACTATCTAAGGATGTCGGCAGGGCGATTGCCCGGATTGATCCCGAAGACATGAAGGAACTTAGCTTAGAAGTGGGCAGTATCGCGCAGGTTGAAGGGAAAAGAAAAACGGCGGTGAAGATAATGCCTTGTTATGCTGAAGAGAGAAGGAAAAAGCTTGTCCAAATGGATGGAATTTCACGAGAGAACGCGCAGGTTGGTCTTGATGAAAAGGTAAAACTTCGGAAAATCGACTGCAAGCCCTCTTCTAAAATCACCCTTGCTCCTTTAACCGTATCCAGTTTACTTCGAGGGGAAACAGATGCTAAATATATAGGGTCCCTGATGGAAGGACTGCCTGTCGTCAAGGGGGACAGGATCAGGGCGATACTTTTTGGTTCAAGATCGTGTGATTTTAAAGTGTTGGATACTATTCCCGATGGTTTTGTTTTGATGAGCCCTGCTGCCTTATTAAGAATGGAGAGCAAGGGAGGAAAAGAGCCCTGTCCCGTAAAACTTTCATATGAAGATATCGGCGGGCTTTCTACACAGATACAAAGGATCAGGGAGATGATCGAACTCCCTCTCCGTTATCCTCAAGTCTTTGACCGGCTGGGGATTGATGCGCCCAAGGGGGTTTTACTTTATGGTCCTCCGGGAACCGGCAAAACATTAATTGCGCGGGCGGTAGTAAATGAGACTGACGCTTATTTTGTAAGCATTTCCGGTCCGGAAGTGATGGGGAAATTTTATGGTGAATCCGAAGGCAGGTTGCGCTCCGTTTTTGAAGATGCTCAAAAACATGCTCCGGCTATTATTTTTATTGATGAAATAGACGCCATTGCTCCCAAAAGAGAAGAGATGGGGGGCGAAAAACAGGTGGAGCGGCGGGTGGTGGCGCAACTCCTCTCTCTGTTGGATGGTTTGGAATCTCGCGGTCAGATCATTGTAATTGGCGCTACTAATATTCCTAATACTTTAGATCCCGCCTTGAGAAGGCCCGGCCGATTTGACCGGGAAATATCCGTCCCCATTCCGGATAAAAATGGGCGGCTGGAAATTTTGCAGATCCATACCCGCGGCATGCCTCTCTCAAAAGATGTCAGTCTTGAGAAATTAGCTGAAATTACCCATGGTTTTGTCGGGGCGGACATTCAGGCCTTAGGCCGGGAAGCGGCAATGTCCGCCTTAAGAAAAATCCTTCCCAAAATAGATTTTGAAATGATGGAAATCCCATATGAGACCCTGCTTAAACTGGAAGTAACCATGGATAATTTTAGAGAAGCGATGAAGGAAGTTGAACCCTCTGCTATTCGAGAAGTTTTTGTAGAGGTGCCGGACGTCAAATGGGAAGATGTTGGAGGATTGGATAATATCAAGGAAGAATTGAAAGAAGCGGTTGAGTGGCCACTTAAATATGCGGATGTTTTTAAGCAAGCAAGCACCAACCCGCCCAAGGGGATTTTACTCTATGGAGAACCAGGAACCGGCAAGACCCTTTTAGCCAAAGCCGTGGCGCACGAAAGCGGCGTGAATTTTATCTCGATCAAAGGGCCGCAGCTGATTAGCCAGTATGTGGGTGAATCAGAGCGGGGAGTAAGAGAGATATTTAAGAAAGCAAAACAAGCGGCGCCGACTGTTCTTTTTTTAGATGAAATTGACAGTCTAGTGCCTAAAAGAGGGTCAAGTTCAACGGATGCTCATGTGACGGAGCGGGTGATCAGCCAGTTTTTAACGGAAATGGACGGGATCGAAGAGCTTAAAGGGGTGGTAGTTTTAGCCGCGACTAACCGATTGGATTTGATCGACCCTGCCCTTCTACGCAGCGGTAGATTCGATCTCTTACTCGAATTGCCTCGGCCTGATACCAAGGCGCGCTTGGAAATATTTCGCATTCATTCCAGGAATAAGCCGTTAGAAAAGGATATTAACTTGAAAGACCTGGCGAAAAGAACCGAAGGTAAAGCAGGCGCTGACATTGAATTCCTCTGCCGCCGGGCGGCAATGCTTGCCATAAGAGAATTTATCGGGCATAAATGTCCGCAGATGGATGGCCCGGTAATAAAGCTGAAGCATTTTGAAGATGCTCTTTTATTGGCAGAAAATCAAACTGTAGGGCAAGGGTTTATCCCTTGCTTGCAGGAGAAATAAATTATGTTGGAAAAATATATTTACGGCATTATAAATTCAAACGAAGAGAAATCTATTAATATCGAAAACGAGAATGCCTATGTAATTTCTTGCGATGGCATTTCCGCGGTAGTGAGCGATGCGGAAAAAGTTGACTATCGCAATTTGCCCCGAGAGACCTTGGCCAGATGCCTTGTCAAACACCAACAAGTGATTGAGAAGGTTATGAGGAACTTTACGATTATTCCTATGCGCATGGGAACTTACGCGACGGATGAAGAAGAAGTCAGGCGGATATTGGCAAAAGGGTATCCATTAATAAAAGACATATTAAACCGAGCGGCTGATACTGTTGAAATCGATGTCGTCGCGACTCGGAATAATTTTGAACAGATACTCAAAGAAGTCGGAAATGAACCGGAAATTAAGGAGTTTAAAGAAAAAATAATAACCGAGGCAAAAGGGATTACCCTTGAAGACCAGTTGAAAATTGGAGCTTTGGTTAAAAAAGCCTTGGATGCAAAAAAGGAAAGCATCGCTTCTGAAATACAAACGGCGTTAAAACCTGTCAGCCTGGATGTTAAAACGCATGCGGCCATGAATGATCAAATGGTAATGAATGCTGCTTTTCTGATTAATATTGTAAACCGAGAAGAATTTGATCAAAAAATAGAGGAGCTGAATGCTAAATATGCGGACAAACTAAATTTTCGCTGTGTCGGGCCGCTTCCATCCTACAGCTTTTATACTCTTGAAGTCTTGGAGCTGAAATTTGATGAAATAGAATGGGCAAAAAAGAAATTAAGGCTGCGAAGCGGGCAGATCGGCGAAGATGAAGTAAAAAGAGCGTATAAGAAGTTCGCAAAATTATCTCATCCCGATGTAAAGGAAGGCGGAGATGCGGAGTTCGAGGAGATAACCAAGGCCTATAAGCTTTTGAAAAACTATTCCCGGGCGGGAAATGACGCTTTGCTGGTCAAAGTAAGGGAAAGTTAATGGAAGAAGGCAAATATATCTATTGCATTATCGGCACAAAGCAGGAGAGGAACTTTGGCCCTATTGGCACAGGAGAAAGGGGGAATGAAGTTTTAACTATTGGCTATGATGATTTGAGCATGGTGGTAAGCAGTCATCCCTTGGGCAAACTGATTGTCAATCGTGAAAATATGCTGGCGCATGAGAAGGTAATAGAGAAAGTTATGGAAGAATTTGACGCGGCGCTGCCGGTCAGGTTTGGAACCGTCGCCTCTTCCGCCGATGAAATAAGGGGGCTTCTGGATAGAAGATATCGGGAATTTAAGAACCTGCTTATGGCAATGGACCATAAGATAGAATTAGGCGTCAAGGGAATATGGAAAAATATGGATGAAATATTTAATGAAATTGTGGCAGAAAATAGAGAAATTAAGGGACTGAAGGCGGAAATAGAAAAGCAAAAAGACAAAAAAAACATCCAAGCCAAGATGGCGGTTGGAAAAATGATTGAAGACGCGCTGCAAGCAAAAAAAGAAAAAGAAAGCGGGGTGATAATTGAAAAATTAAAAAAAACCTCCCTTGATTACAAGCTTAATAAAACCATTAGCGATGAAATGTTTATTAACGCCGCCTTTCTGGTGGATAAGGGCAGGGAAAAAGAGTTTGATAATATTATGGCCGACTTGGATCGAAAATATAAAAATCGGGCTAAATTTATGTATGCGGGGCCTTTGCCGCCATATAATTTTGTAAATATCACAATTTATCCGGGAAAATGGGAGGCGTAAAAATGGTTTTAATTGGTACCGAAGCTGAAGTTGTAAATGTTATTACTAAATTAAATGGAGCAAGTAAAAGTGAGATCAATCAGGAAATCAGCTTGACTTTGGACTACATCGGCTATATTTGCAGTTATTTGGTCAGGAAGGGACATCTGATCTATTTCAGCGGCCGCTATTATCCGGCCGGCACGCCGCTTGAGCTTTTACCCAAAAGACAACCAAAAGTGGATAAAAGCTTTGCCAGTGAGATTGCCGATGAAGTAGCCAAGAGAATAGGAATAAGTCGCGGTGAGAGGTTGGAGGAAAGGCGGGAAGAGAGAGTAAAAATAAAAACTGACTTTGATGTTCCAATTAAAGACGAAAGTGTGGGATTAGAAAGCAATATTAATAAAGTCGGCGCAAAGCCGGAAAAAGAAAAGGATGATATTGATGAATTAATTGAATCGTTAACCAGGGTGCGAAAAGGAGGTAGATAAAATGGCGGCAAGCAGTGAAGAAAGCAAGGTAAAAGAGCTTAAGGGCGAAATACAAAGAGGCAAGGGAGTCGATATTGGGACCATGTTTGTTAAATGCGCGCAAAAGGAGGAAGACAAAATTGTTTTCCGCTCTCAGCGCAATTCCTTCTTTGAAATAGAGCATAACGATTTTACCAAAAAGATTCTCGACAATTCTAATGTGCGCTACATTGTCAAGGAAAACAAGCTTTACGTGGTAGGCGATGAGGCGATGCAGTTTGCCAACATGTTCAATCGCGAGGTTAGAAGACCCTTAGCTAAAGGGGTTATCAGCCCTTCGGAAAAGGAAGCTTTGCCCATGGTGGAATTGCTTATAAAAAGCGCGGTTGGCCAACCCAATCATCAAGGAGAAATCGTTTATTTTTCGGTGCCGGGTGAACCTCTGGATGCGGAGTTTAATATTATTTATCATTGCAAGGTTCTCGAAGGATTTTTGCATACCCTTGGCTACACGCCGAAATCAATTAATGAAGCTCATGCCATCGTGCTCTCTGAGCTTGCCGAAGAGGACTTTACCGGTATTGGTCTTTCCTTTGGTGGCGGAATGGTCAATGTTTGCTTTAGTTTTATGTCGGTGCCGATCTTCAAATTTTCAGTGACCAAAGCGGGTGATTGGATAGATTATCAGACTGCTATGGCGGTGGATGAAACGGCCAGCCGCGTCTCAGCTATAAAAGAAGCATCTCTGGATCTAACTAAGAAAGACGGTTTAAGTAAAATAGAAACCGCCTTGTCGATTTACTATAACCACTTGATTGAATACGTGATAGAGAATATAAAGCAAGAGCTGGACAAAACCAAAAGAATGCCGCAGATTGATAACCCGATAACCATCGTTTTGTCCGGCGGTACTTCCCTACCCAAGGGGTTTGATCAAAGATTTAGACAAATTTTAGAACAGTTAAAATTGCCACTGCCGGTTGGCAAGGTAAGAATGGCTGCTCAACCTCTGCGTTCCGCAGCCAAAGGAGCCTTGGTTGCCGCCAGCGCGGATGAAACGAGGAGGTGATAAAAATGGCAAGCGGTGGAACAGAAGCAAAGGTCTTGG
Source organism: Candidatus Saganbacteria bacterium (assembly GCA_016223245.1). NCBI lineage: Bacteria > Bacillati > Candidatus Saganbacteria bacterium. The sequence goes on from JACRPL010000009.1 coordinate 15,902, forward strand.
ATGTGATTGCGCGCTTAAAGTTCCCGGATAGGAGGCAGATCTGCAGGGCTTTAGGAATTTCAATAGAGTATGTGGATTATTTGTTAAATTATCTGCGCAGGAAGGGACGTTTACTCTACAACAAGGGAAGATATTTTCTTCCCGGTGCAAGGCGAAGGAAAGTTGGTGTTTTAAGAAAGATAAGGAAGAAAAGGAAACCAGGCAGAAAAAAGAAAAGATAATATTGATGGAACAAGCAGTTAAAGAAGGCAAGTATATTTATTGCATAATAAAGGAAAGCAAACCAAAAAAATTTGGCGTGCTGGGGATTGGCGGCCGGGGGGATCAGCCGTACACAATTTGTTCCGATGGCGTGTCAGCTGTGGTCAGCAACGCTCCGATTAAAAAGTATGCTGTTTCCAGGGATAATACCCTGGCGCATGAAAAGGCCATAGAAGAAGTGATGAAGGAATACACGGTTTTGCCGGTGCGCTTTTGCACTATTGCGGAAAATGAAAACGTGGTCAGGAAGATTTTAGAACATGAGAAGGATAAACTTACGCCTCTTTTTAATAAGGTGGAAGGTAAAAGAGAGTTGGGATTAATGGCGCATTTTAAAGAAGAAGCGATCTATGCGGAAGTTTTAGAAAAATATCAAGATATAAAGCGGTTAAAAAAGGAGATTGAAATGTTGCCGCCGCTCAAAACTTATCATCAGCGCATGGAGATCGGAAGAATGGTGGAAACTGCCCTGCGCGAAGAAAATGAGACTTATAAGGAGCTTATTTTAGAATCTTTAATTCCTTTAGCCGAGGAGGTAAAGGAAAATAATCGCTATGGCGAGATCATGATTATCAATGCTGCCTTTTTGGTAAAAAAGGAAAAAGAGGCGGAGTTCGATGCAAAAGTTAACGAGCTGGATGATAAATATGGCAGATTCATGAGATTTAAATATACCGGCAACCTGCCGCCTTTTAATTTCGTTAACTTAATAATTGACACTTCGACTTTCGCTCAGTGTCCAACAGGGAAGTACTCATGTTCATAATCGATGACATATTGCTTTTGCCTTTGCAGCCAGTATTGATGGTGGCAGAAAAGATCGATGAGATGGTTCAAAAAGAACTGTACGACGAGGATCGCATCAAGGAGAATCTAATGAATTTGCAGCTTAAACTGGATATGAACCAGATCAGCCAGGAAGAATATGAAAGACAAGAAAAAAACCTTTTAGAGCGCTTGAATCAAATTATATCGGAAAAGGAGGAGTAAAAAATGGCGAATATTGAAACGGTCGGGAAAACAGTTTCAGAATTTTTAAAGAAGGCCTTGAACGTTAAAGACGTGAAGGTTGTCAAAGTTGCTAAAATTGATAACAGTTGGGAATGCGAGGCCGAGGTATATGAAGAGAGCTCCTTTATAAAATCACTGGGGCTTCCGACCAAAACTCAGGACCGCAACTTTTACAGCGTCAAACTGGATGCCGGATTGGAAGTGGAATCTTACGGGAGAATTAAGGAAGGAAGCGAATAGTCGCCAATGCTTATCTATGTGTATTGCATAACCAATATAGAGCCAAATCTAAACGGTTCCAAAGAACTGGTAAACAGTCTTTATTTTATCAGTGAGCAGGGACTTTACGCTGTGGTAAGCGGAGAAAAGGAAGAAGAATATGGCCAGGAAAATCTGGAGAAGAACCTCTCTAATCTGGAATGGATCAAGCAAAAGGCCGCTCTGCATGAAAAAGTGATTGAACAAATTATGGAACAAGTCGGCGTGATTCCCTTTAAGTTTGGAACCCTGTTCAATAATGAACAAAATCTGAAAACTATGCTGATTGAACATGGCGAGGAATTCAAGTCTGATTTAGACCGGCTTGCGGATAAAGAAGAATGGGGTATAAAGACCTATTGCGATAAAGAAAAATTAATACAAAATCTCAAGGTGGAAAATGAAGAGATGAAAGGAATTGACGATGAAATCAATATGGCTTCACCCGGCAAGGCTTTTATCTTAAAGAAAAAAAAGGAGGAATTGCTGAATATCGTCTTGAGTAAAACTCTCAACATTTATATTCAAGATAGTTTTAATCAATTGTGTAAACATTGCCAAGAAGGATGCCTTAATCGTTTATTGCCCAGAGAGGCTACCGGAAAGCATGAAGACATGATTCTAAACGCCGCCTTTTTAGTTGCCAGGAATAAAGTTCCCTATTTTAGCCAAGAAGTTGATTGCCTTAATTCTGATGGCAAAGAAAAAGGGGTTAACTTTGATTTAAGCGGTCCCTGGCCGCCTTATAATTTTTGCCTGCCCCGATCCGATCGAGGTCAGCCCATGAATAAGAAGGTCCAAAATGAATAATATTTATCATAAATCAAAGGATGTTTCTTTATTGGAAGTTTTAGACCGGGTATTAGAAGCAGGCGTAGTTATCTCCGGAGATATTGTAATATCCGTGGCTGATATAGATCTTGTTTATTTGGGTCTTCGCGCCTTGTTAAGTTCCGTGGAAACCATGGAGCAATTGAGAGGCGCTCCTATGGCTGGCCCCATGCAGGAATCAAACTAAAATGGAAACGGAAGTTTTAGAAAAAGAAGAACGAAAATTAAAAGGATCCCTACCCAACCGGCTTAATATAGATCCTAAGAATGTAGAAAAAGGGTTAGCTAAACTTGTTTTAACTCTGGTTGAGTTAATCAGGAAATTGCTTGAAAAACAAGCTATGCGGCGCATTGACGGCGGCTCTCTTTCTGATTCTGAAATTGAAAATGTGGGCGAAGCTTTGATGAAGTTGGAAACTAAAATGGGAGAATTAAAAGAGATCTTCGGGCTAAAAGATGAGGATTTGAATTTGAATCTAGGTCCTTTAGGAGATTTGATGTGAGACATGAGGAATATCCAAAAATAAGCTGTCCAATATTTAAAAGACAAGAAACAGCAATAAAAGATATTACGGATAAAATTAATACGGCTAAAGGAATTAAGGGAAAAGCTGCCCTTGCAGAGGAGCTAGAAAAAGAAATAGAGGTGCTTCTTTCCTGTCCGGATTACGACGGCGAAAAGCTGGATTGCAGAAATTGTGAGTTCATAGCTAGCTTGCGCAAGCAAACAGCCGCGCTTATTAGACACGCAAGAAAATTAAGTTAAGGGGGATTTTATGATTGAACAAAGAACGATGATGCATCCCATGCAGGCTACTAATCTGGCTGATATTTTAGAGCGGGTTTTAGATAAGGGAATTGTTATTGCCGGGGATATCAAAATTCAACTGGCTGATATCGATTTGCTTAATATTAAGATAAGGCTCTTAATCGCTTCCGTAGACAAAGCAATGGAGATGGGAATCAACTGGTGGCAGCAGGATACTTATTTATCAACCAAAGCCAAGGACAAAGCCATTGTCAAAGAAAATGAGGCATTGAAGAAAAAATTGGAGCGTTTAGAGGCTAAATGAGAACTCTTATTTACGTTCCGATTATCCATACCAGCGCTGATCTGGGATCTTTGTCTAAAAATGTAAGTAAAATGGGAATAAAGGAATTGGGCGAAAAGGTTTGGGAAGAGCATCTAATTACGGTTGATGCTTTTTGGAGGACGATAGTGGATTATTTTGAAGGAATAGAAGTGAAAGACATGAAAATTTATCAGGATGGCATGGTAGGGGAAGATGATGTTGGAAAGTTAATGGTTGAATCCGGCGCTCTGGCGGGAAGTAAAAACCACGAATTAGTGCTGAATCTTATGAACCGGGGAGCTTTATTGGTTAAGACCGAAGATTATAAACTGGTTAAAGACGAAAGAGATAAATTGCTTTCTATAACCGAGGATAAGTCTCTTATCCAAAAATTGATTGCCTTTTTAAAATACAAAATGGTTAAAGATCGGCTTTTAAAACAAAGAAATGAATATATTGCCGGGAGAATAGACAAAACTTTGGGCCCGGATGAGAGGGGCGTCCTTTTTATTGGCGCCTACCATAACCTTAAATGTCGCTTACCGAAAGATATTAGAATTACGGAGATAAAAGATGCTGATAAAATTAGAGAATACCATCAACTCCTCCCTTTTTGTAATAAAAAAAAGAAGAGGTTTGAGGAATTGAGCAAATATCTTACTTCCAGAGTTGAAGTTTAAAAATGAGTGAAAAGGAAGATAATAAAGATGTTGGGAAACAATTGCTGGGGCTTTATCTTACCAGATATCAAGGTGAAGCCTATCGGCAGTTTGATGAAAAACGGGGCAGGGATTTGCTTTGGCCCTTTAAATTTGTGTGGTTTATTTTAGCGGAGTTATGGCGGTTATTGCAAATGCTGTTCGGAAGATCAAAGCAAAAGCCGTGAAGATTGAAAAATAAAGGAGGTGGCACGGAATCAGTGAATTGGCTTTTTTATTTTATTAGGAGGAGGCAAGATATGAATTTGCAAGTTAATTTGGGTTTCTTAAGTCCAGTTAAAGAAGTATTATTGATCGTTTCTCCCATGCTTTTGAACTTGCTGTATGCGCTGATTTTATTGCTTGTCGGTATTTTGATCGCCAAGGGGTTGCAATGGTTAGTAATAACAATATTTGAAGCTCTCCAACTCGACAAAGGATCGAAGCAAATTGGTTTTACTGAACTTTTAACCAAAGGCGGGACCAAAAAAAGTCCTACTGAACTTTTGGGGGATTTAATTTATTGGCTGTCAATTTATGTGACCGTAACAACAACGGCAAATCTTCTAGGATTAGCTTCAGCAAAGGCTTTGCTGGAAGGATTGCTTGCCTATTTGCCAGCGGTATTTTCTGCCGCCTATATTTTAGGCGTGGGTGTTTTTGTGGCGATTTTAATTGCCGCAATAGTTTTAATCATTTTAAATAATATTGGCTTGTCGAATGCGAACACCATAGCAAAGATCGTGCAATACGCGATTGTTATTTTTGCTTTCCTGGCGGCGATAGGCCAGCTTGGCATTCCAGCAAATTGGATCGTATCCTCCATCCAATTGGTGGTGGGTGCGATTGCTCTATCTTTTGCGATTGCTTTTGGCCTGGGAGCTAAAGATAAGGCTTCAGAGCTTTTGGATAAATTCTTTGGATAAAGTTTGATTTTTTGATGAGGAGGGGGCAAGGGATCATTCCTTGCCTCCTTATAATTATCACATGAAGTTGCGAGAAAATCTTTATAAAATCATTATTATTGCTTTGCTCCTGGGTTTCTGGGGTTATCTTTTATATCCTATAGTTTTGGAAAATAATATCAGGCCTGATTTTCACGAAATTTTAGCGATGGGCCAGTCTATGGCCAAATTAATTAAGTATTCCCAGGTCTTTCTTCTTGCTCTGATAGGACTTTTGGCGGCTTTAGCAGTCACAAAATTATCTAATCTTTACTTCACTCGACGTTGGCAAACCAAGGAACGAAATCGCATAGCAAAACAAATTAAAATCTATAAACAAACCCACCATTATCTTTCTTCTTTTGCCGATCTGGTTTCGGAACCATTTGACATAGTTAACTTGTGGAACAAAGCGCGGCAATGAAGAAAATAGCATTATTTATTGTCTTGCTATTTTTGAGCGCTCCTTTAGCAAAAGGAATTGTAGCCGTCTCGTCACAGGAAGGTTTCCTTCTAACAGTTACTTCTTCAACTACGGTTATAGTCGAGGGAAAACCTTGTCGCCTTAATGTAGGACAAAAGCTGACAGGATTTTCCAGAATCCCCGTGTATAAGGCGGTTTTAGAAAACAGCCGGGAAGTTTTGGTCCCTGCCGGTAACGTTGAAGAACCCCTCATTGAATATATTAGGTTGGGTTATGGAGCTTATATGGCTGGAAGCTATGAAACTGCTGTTGATTCTTATAAAAGAATAATTGCCATTGATCCGTCTTTTGCCGATGGTTATTTATGGTTAGCGGAAAGTTATCTAAGTTTAGAAGACTTTGAGAATTCTTACAGTTCGATTATGGAAGCTATGAAGATAAACGAGCGTAATGAGTCATATAAATTATTCGCTCAGGTACTGGCGGATAAATATCTTGATACTGCCAGAAACGAATTTAATTCTGAAAACTATGCAGCGGCAGTTGCTGCCTATCAAAAGGTTTTAGATCTGAAGCCAGATTCTTATACTTCTTGGATAGAGCTTGGCAAAAGCTATGAAAAGCTTGGTTTATATGATGAGGCCTATTCTGCGTGGGGCGGGGCGTTAAATGCCAGCCCGGAAGCACAAGAAGTTTATGCTCTTTTAAGAAATACCAGGAGATTTGCCGGGATTGTCGCCAAGCTAAAGTTAAATAATGAAAAGACAATTCCTCCGCTGGCGGATGATTCGCTCGCCGTTGTTAAGAAGGGAATAACTGACAAAGGGACTAAAATAGAAACAGCCTTAAAATCTCTACTCACTTTGACAAAATCACTTGGGGTGCCGATTATTGAAAAGGGCTGGGATGTAAAAGAGAAAGATAAAAACTTTTTTGTTAGTTACATTGTTGAAAAGGCTGGCAGGCAGGGGACTGGTACACTTGAGACATTTGAATGGCTGGTTAATAGTAATACAAAGCAAGCCTCGGCTCACAATGAGAATGCTAGACTTCTTATGAATCGATGGTAGTGTTTCCGGGAAGATGGAATATCCAATATAGATATTATCACTACTGTCCCAACGTTGAAGGTGCAAAAACGCGGAAAGGCTTGATAATTAAGGGGTAGAGCAGGATTATAGTTGAAACGGATTTGAACTCAAAAGGCAATAAAGGGCATGCTTTCAGGGGTAAACACCTGGAGGTAATGACATATGAATACTGGGCTAACTTTATTCGCTCAAGTTATGGATTTCATTCCGCGGTACGACAATGCGTGAAACGCTATCATGGCAATTACAAGGTAAAAAGTTTTTTCTGTTGGGATCAATATTTAAGTATGGCTTTTGCTCAGTTGACCTATTGGGCAAGCCTTCGGGATATAGAAACTTGCCTGCGAACAATGAAGCCGAAATTACACCATGTCGGATTGCATGGCGGAATAGCAAGAAACACTTTGGCCAATGCCAACAGCGTTCGCAATTGGAGAATCTACGCGGACTTTGCCCAGATACTGATCCGGAAAGCGAGAAGGTTATACGCAGACGAAGACTTCGGTGTGGAACTCAAACACGTGGCCTACGCTCTGGACGCCACGGTGATCGATTTGTGTCTTTCCTTGTTTCCCTGGGCCAAATTTCACAAGACCAAAGCCGCAGTAAAACTGCATACTCTTTTAGATTTACGGGGCAGTATACCGACGACAGTTATCATTACCCCGGGCAATATTCACGAAGTAAATATACTCGACGAATTGCGTTTGGAACCGATGGCGATTTACATCGGCGTATCGGTTATACGGACACGGCGACCAACAAAAAGCTGCTATTACAGACGATATTCAAGCGGATCGAGGTCAACGACAAGAAGATCGCCAAAGTCGAACTCGAAAAGCCCTTCGATTACATAGTCAAAACTTCCCTGGGCAAGCACCCTGACAAGAAGTTCGACATTATCCCTTTAATTAGCCCTAACGGGGATCGAACCCGTATCCCGACCTTGAGAGGGTCGTGTCCTAGCCATTAGACTATAGGGCCTTATCTAAACTCTTGTTGCTCGAAGAGCTGTTGGCGGATGAAAATGGACTTAACGGTCGCTTCAAGGCTTATTGAAATAATAAATACGACTATAAGCCCGACCAAAAGCCACCATCCGAGGTTGTGATGCCGGATCCATTTTATTGATATGTAAATCGTAATTATAGACATTATGATCGTAAGCGCCGCTCCAGTTATTATAAGCAAGGTCGTAATAAGCATCGGTAGGACAGTGCGTAAGAATATAACCAAAAAGTAACAAACATTTGCCCAGACCATGAGCATCAGCAATAAATTAAACACCGCAAAATGCTGTTCTTCAATATCGAATTTCATTTTTACTCCCATATTTTTATTTATTATACCATTAAATTAATATCGCTCGACATTAATAATATTTATTTTATAATAGCAGCTATGGGAGCGGCAGTGATAAATTTATCGGAGGTGCGTTAATGTTCAATTGGAAAATATTGATTTTGGTATTGTTGCTCTCTTTCTTTTCTATGGCCGCTCTTTACGCAGAAGAACTTTCGAACACAAAGATCGGGTTTTATAAATCAAAAATAGCCAAAGTTGAAAGCAATATAAAGCAATTAAAGGCGAAGTTGTCGAAAACAAAGGGAAAGAGCAAGGCTAAAATAAGCAAATTGTTGTCAGCGCCGGCCATGATAGGGCAAGCCTTGATCTTGCGAGTTATTCAAACAGGGTCCGCGGCATACTCGGCCTTGCGGACACTATTGAAAAAGGCACAGCTATAGGCGTTGGCGTTGAATTTGGGCGCAAATTTGGCGATCTCATAGGCAAATTCGGCTTTAGTACTAGCCTTGGTTTGACATTGAACGCGGAATACAAATTTTGAAATAGGTTTTCATATTTTATTGATTATAGCATAAAAGGAAAATTTCTGTTATAATGTATTCCCGTAATGATCTTATATCTTACGACCTTCTTTATAGCGTTTTTTGCAACCATTTTGTTGACCCCAATGGTCATCGATTTTGCCTCAAAAAAAGGTTTTGTCGACCGGCCCAATGAAAGGAAGATACATACAAGCCCGGTCCCTAGGCTCGGAGGGATCGCGATCTATATAGGTTTTTTGCTTTCGATAGTTGCGGCGCTTGTGCTATTGGAGCATTTCGAGATACAGATCAATATACAGCCGATCTTCGGCTTGCTTATTTCTTCAACTATCATATTTTTAATGGGGCTTTTCGATGATATTTACAATTTAAGGTCAAGCGCAAAATTTATTTGGCAGGTCATAGCCGCATCGCTCATGGTACTTTTTGGCGTTGAGATCAACTTTATATCGAATCCATTCAACGGCATTATCCTATTTTCCGCTTTTATTTCGATCCCGTTGACTTTGCTTTGGATCACCGGCGTCACAAACGCCATCAATTTGATCGATGGGCTTGACGGCTTGGCGGCCGGCGTTACGGCCATTTCAGCAGGAACTCTTTTCATTGTAGCCCTCCGCACACACGAGATCGGCGCCGCATTGATCCTCCTTTCCCTCGCAGGTGTTTGCCTTGGGTTCTTAAAATTCAATTTTTTCCCTGCAAGGATATTCCTTGGTGATTCGGGAAGCTATCTTTTAGGGTTTATTATTGCAAGCGCCGCGATAATCGGCGTATTTAAGACTACACTTGTCGTAGCATTGATCATCCCTTTGCTCATTTTGGGCGTACCGATCTTTGATATGATGTTCGCTATAGGAAGAAGATTGAGTTCCGGGGCGAACCCTTTTAAGGCCGATAACAAGCACATACACCACATGCTTTTGAGGGCGGGGTTCACCCAAAGAGAAGCGGTGCTTTCAATTTATGTCGCGTGTTTTCTGTTGAGCATTTTTGCGATCTTAATGGCTTTGCAAAGATAAGCCCCTCGACAAAGCTCGGGGCTAGGAGATAATAATGGCGCAGGAAAAAAGGATCATGTTCGTTTTCGGGACAAGGCCGGAAGCGATTAAGATGGCCCCTCTCATCCTTGAGATTAGAAAACACAAGGATATTTTGTCGCCGATAATCGTTTCGACGGGACAGCATAGGGAGATGCTCGCACAGGTACTCCGGATATTCAATATCAATCCTGACTATGACCTAAGCATTATGCAGGATGCCCAAACTTTATCGCAAATAGTTTCAAAGACGGTCGTGGGCCTTGAAAATATAATTTTGCGCGAAAAACCAGATATGCTTTTGGTCCAGGGCGATACTAGTACCGCATTTGCGGCCGGGCTTTGCGCTTTTTACAACAAAGTCCCTGTTTGCCATGTCGAGGCGGGCCTTAGGACGGGCGACAAGACAAGACCTTATCCGGAAGAAGCGAACCGCAGGCTTATTTCGGTCGTTGCGGACCTCCACTTCGCTCCTACGGCAACATCCGTCACGCATTTGCTCTCCGAGGGGATACCAAGACAAACAGTCTATTGCACGGGAAATACCGTGATCGACGCTTTGCTTGCGGTAGCTAAAAGAAAATACGATATCGGCAAATTGGGGCTGAACCTTGGACCCGACAAGAAAACAATCTTGGTCACGGCGCATAGGAGAGAATCGTTCGGTCATCCGATGCGCGGGATATTCCAAGCGATACGAAGGCTTGCGGAAAAATATGAAAATGAGATAAATGTGGTCCTTCCTGTCCATAAAAATCCGGCGGTCAATATTGCCGCTAGAGAAATATTGAACGGCGTCAAAAATATCAAGCTTATCGAATCCTTGGATTATGAGCCGTTCGTGCATCTTATGAAAGGATCGTATTTTATACTGACCGATTCCGGCGGCGTCCAGGAAGAAGCTCCATCGCTTGGGAAGCCGGTCCTTGTATTGCGCGAAAAAACAGAACGCCCAGAGGCGATCGAAGCGGGAACCGTAAAACTGATAGGCGTTTCTGAAGGAGCTGTTTTCGAAGAATCCGAAAAGCTTTTATGCGACAAGGCGGTTTACAAAAGCATGCAAAAATCGGTCAACCCTTACGGGGATGGGCATGCATCGGAGCGCACTCTTTCGGCTATTCTGCATTATTTCGGTTTTATCGATGAAAGATTAGGGGAGTTCAAATCAGCATGAGAAGGATACTTGTACGCGGCGGGAATAAATTAAACGGAGAAGTCGCGGTATCAGGTTCTAAAAATTCCGCCTTGCCCATCCTTGCCGCAGCGATCTTGACGAACGGCGAAAGCAAAATCAACCGCGTCCCGAACCTATTAGATATCCAGACAATGATCAGGGTATTAAGATCTCTTGGAATAAGGGCCGAATATTCCCACCCGAATATTGTCCGCACATGGGTCAACCATAACATTAAACATGTAGCGCCCTATGAGCTTGTTACCAAAATGAGGGCTTCATTTTTTATTATCGGTTCGCTTCTAGCAAAAACAGGTTTTGCAAAAATACCCCTGCCCGGCGGCTGCGCCATAGGCTCTCGCCCCGTTGACATCCATTTGAAAGGATTAAAAGCTCTTGGGGCCAAGATCGCCATGGAGCATGGTTTTGTAATAGTTTCCGCAAATAAGCTGAAAGGAGACAAGATATATCTTGATTTTCCCTCCGTCGGCGCTACAGAAACAATTATGATGGCGGCGTCCCTTGCTAACGGTGAAACTATTATTGAAAATGCCGCGCGCGAACCCGAGATCGTCGATCTGGCGGATTTTCTGAACAAAGCCGGAGCGCAAATAATGGGCGCCGGAACGGAGGAAATAAAGATCATCGGGGTAAGGTCCCTTAATGCAGTTGGGCATGACGTTATCCCCGATAGGATAGAAGCCGGGACATTGATAATTGCCGCAGCAGCGACAAAAGGGAATATTTTATTAAAAGGCATAAACGCCGCGCATCTTGATTCGGCGATCATCAAGCTTAAACAAGCAGGGATCGATATAAAAGAAGAAGGTAATTCCGTTCGGGTAACTGTTCCTGACGGGATACATCCTACGGATATAAAAACTCTCCCATATCCCGGATTTCCAACGGATCTTCAAGCGCAAATGTCTGCATTGCTTTGCAGATCCACCGGCACTTCGGTCGTAACGGAAACAGTTTTTGAGAACAGGTTCATGCATGCGCAGGAATTGAACAGGATGGGCGCCAATATAAGGCTTGAAGGCCAGAGCGCTATAATTACGGGCGTACCAAAACTTTCAGGAGCTCCGGTCAAGAGCAGGGACCTGCGGGCGGGAGCGGCTTTGATAATAGCAGGACTTTCGGCGGATGGCGAAACTTTGATCGACGACCTTGAAAGATTTATCATAAGAGGTTATGAGGGGCTTGACATCAAGTTGAGGAAGCTTGGAGCGGACATAAGGGAATTAAAGAACATTTCGGAGTACGATGAAGATATATCTTAATTACAGGGAAGGGAAGGATCAAGAGGGACAAGAGGGATTAGTAAGGATTGGCAGGGTTATTAAGAGAAAAGTTAAACAATTATTCTCTAAACCACGGAACCGCGAGCCGTGCCTGCCGGCAGGCAGGGTTTACTCGCAGGTTCCGCAAGGAGAATTAAGCATCACTTTTTGCGATGATAAATATATGAAAAAAATAAATAATAGGTACAGGCATAAAAATGAATCGACCGATGTATTATCTTTCGAGTTCGGAGATGATAAAAAAATCGTTGGTGATATTTATATATCGATCCCGGATGCTTTAAGACAGGCGAAAGAGTATAATGTCCCAATAGAAAATGAATTGATAAGGCTTGCTATGCATGGCGCTTTGCACGTTTTAGGTTATACTCATAAGGAAATGGGAATATATGGTAATTGAAATATTAATGTTTTTTGTTTGTGTCCTGGCGTCGGCTTTCTTTTCGGCGACTGAAACTGCTTTCATTTCGCTCCCCCGGATCAAGTTCTCGCAGTTTGTCGAAAGAAATCTACCGGCAGCAAAGCTCGCCCAAAAGTTAAAAAACGAACCAAGCAAGCTGATATCCATAATCCTTGTTGGAAATAATATTGTAAATACCGGGGCAACGGTCCTTGGAGCAGATATTGTGATCAGGCTCTTTGAGGACGCGGGCGCAAAAAATGTTGGGCTGGTGTTGGGGGCTGCAACGGCGATACTAACTTTGATCCTTTTGATGTTCTGCGATGTTGTCCCTAAAACAGTTGCGATCCGCAGGGCGGAAACCCTTGTGCTCGTATTTTCATGGCCGATATATATTATTTCTATCATATTAACCCCTCTCGAAATAATCCTTAAATGGATAGCCTTTCCTTTTGTGCGTATTTTGGGCGGCAAAATGCCCGAGTATGGGGCATTTATAACCGAAGAGGACCTTAGGTTTATGATATCCGCTTCCGAAAAAGAAGGAGTCATCGAGCGGGAAGAGCGCGAAATGATCTCGTCGATCTTTGAATTCGGAGAGACAAGCGTCAAAGAGGTGATGACCCCAAGACCCGATATCGCGGCTGTCGAAGATTCGGTCCCGATAGAGGATGTTTTCAAAAAAATAAAAGAAACGGGCCACTCCAGGATCCCGGTCTACGAAAATAATATTGATAACATCGTTGGTGTTATATATTCAAAAGACCTGCTCGAGATATCGAGAGACCAATCCTTGCGCGATTTTATGAGGTCCGTTATTTTTATTCCCGAAGGCAAGATGATACATGAACTGCTCCATCAGATGCAGGCCAATAGGACGCATATCGCTGTTGTTGTCGACGAGTACGGGGTTACATCGGGGATCGTTACAATGGAAGACTTGATCGAGGAGATCGTCGGCGAGATACACGACGAGTTCGAAAGGGCCGAAAAGAACCTTGAAAAGATCTCCGAAAACACTTATCTTATCGACGGTAAAATGCTGATCGAGGACGTCAACTCGGAACTTTCGATCGATATTCCTGTTTCGGAAAAGTACGACAGGATCGCCGGTTTTGTTTTTGAAACATTGGATAAGATGCCATCGGTCGGAGATGTGATAAAATATGACGACGTCGAGATAAGCGTTGAAAAAGTTTTGCGCCGCAGGATAACGCGGCTCAAAATTATCAAGCTTGAAAAAAATCTGGACGAAAATGCGGTGGGAGGATGAATTTTGCAGGAAACTAAGCATCCAAAATATATTTTCATAACCGGAGGCGTTGTTTCGTCTCTTGGGAAGGGGATAACCGCGGCATCGCTAGGCCGCCTCTTGAAATCCAGAGGGATAACCGTCACTATCCAAAAACTTGATCCTTATATTAATGTCGATCCGGGAACTATGAACCCATATCAGCATGGAGAGGTATTTGTGACCGAAGACGGGGCCGAAACAGACCTTGACCTCGGCCACTACGAAAGATTTATCGACGAAAATTTGGGAAAAGCGAACAATATCACGACCGGAATGGTTTATTGGTCGGTCCTTTCAAAAGAGCGCCGAGGCGATTATTTGGGTGGGACAGTGCAGGTTGTCCCGCATATTACAAATGAGATCAAAGAACGCATAAAACGCGTAACGCGCGACGAACATTTTGACGTGGTAATTTGCGAAATAGGCGGGACAGTCGGTGACATCGAAGGGCTTCCGTTCCTAGAAGCGATAAGGCAGTTTCGGAAAGATGTCGGCCGCGATAACTGCATCAACATCCATGTGACGCTTGTCCCATTCCTAGACACTACCGAAGAGTTCAAGACAAAGCCCACACAGCATTCTGTCAAAGAATTGAGGGCAATAGGCATCCATCCTGATATTATTATCTGCAGGTCGAAAGAGCCTTTGACGCAGGAATTAAAAGATAAAATATCCCTATTCTGCGACGTTGCCCGCGACGCTGTGATCGGCCTTCCGGATATCGGGTCGCTCTACGATGTCCCTCTCGCGCTCGAAAAAGAAAGGCTCGATGAGATAGTGGTTAAATATCTCGATCTGATGTCGGAACGCGCAGATCTTGAAGAATGGGAAAAAATGGCCAATGATTACAAGTCGCCCGAGCATACCGTAAACATCGCGATCGTCGGAAAATATACCCAATTAAGGGATTCGTATATCAGTATTGTTGAATCATTGAAACATGGGGGGATAAGCAACAAAGCGGCTATTGAGATCAAATGGATAAATGCCGAAGAGATAGAACATGAAGTGAATATGGAGCCGCTTTTCCGCGATGTTCACGGCATATTGGTCCCCGGCGGGTTCGGGATACGCGGGATAGAAGGAAAAATAAAAGCCATCCAATATGCCAGGGAAAATAACATCCCCTATTTAGGCCTTTGCCTCGGGATGCAGGCCTCGGTCATCGAATTCGCGCGTAACGTATGCAAAATGGAGAATGCGAATTCTTCCGAATTCGACCTCGAGAACAAATATCCTATAATTGACTTGATGGAAGGCCAGGTCGGCGTTTCCGAGAAGGGGGGGACGATGAGGCTTGGAGCTTATCCATGCAAAATAATAAAAGATACATTGCTCTATAAGATATATGGCGAGGAATTGATTTCCGAACGCCACAGGCACCGTTATGAGTTCAATAACAAGTACAAGAACGAATTTGAAAAGAAGGGAATGGTATTTTCCGGAATTTATGAAAAATGCGATTTGGTCGAGGTAATAGAGATACCCTCGCATCCATTCTTTTTAGCGACCCAATACCATCCGGAATTCAAGTCCCGCCCCAATCTGCCGCATCCGGTCTTCCGTGAATATGTGAAAGCCGCGACAAAAAGGCTCGCCGAGCAGGCTAAGCTTTTCGCATAATATTCTGCACTTGACATCGCGTCTATATAGCTTATAATCTATATTAATTATAGGTTAAAAGCTATAAGCAAAGGAAGGCATAATGGAGATCGATACGCAGATTCGCGATGCGCAGCTGAAGTTGCTGCGTTCCTTTGCCAAAACGTCAAAAACCTTCGCGCTGGCTGGCGGGACAGCTTTAGAATTGTTTTATCTCAAGCATAGATTCTCTCGCGACCTGGATTTTTTCTCACCAAAATACGGACTAAAAGAGATCGACGAAATAATTGCCGAATTCAGCAAAACTGTCGGCTCGCGGGTAAAGCTTGAAAATGATTTTGCCGCAGCCGGCCGGGCAAGAGTCCGTTTTTATACTGTTAAAATAAAGGGAACGGCGGTCCCGTTAAAAATAGATTTTGTAGAAGACGTATTGTTTTCCAAACCGCAGATCGAACTCTTTAAAAAAGTCCCAGTTTATGCCGTAAAAGAGATATATTTCCAAAAAGTTGTCGCTTTAACGGGAACGAGGCTTTTGGCCGATGAAATAGGGAGGGAAGCTGTTGCCGGCAGGATGGAAGCAAGGGATGTTTTTGATATTTATTACCTTTCAAAAAATATCCTCCCCTTGCATAAATTCTTAAGAAAGCTGTATAAAAATTACCAGAGAGGAATGATCCAATGGTTCCGCAGTTATTCGAGGCAGGAAACTAAGCTGGGTGTTTTGGATCTTGCGATTTATGACAAGCATTTTGATGCCGCGAAGATGATCGATTATTTAGATAAAGAGATCAGGTCGTTCATGGCGGAGGTAGTATAAATGAACATAAAAAAATATTTCTGGGGATTGAATCCGCAAGCGCTCAAAGAAATCGCCAAAATAATCAAGGATCCCGAGCATCCAAAATATGTTGAACGAATATTTGTTTTGCTCTCCAGATGCGATTCGCCGAAAGAATTATTTGCCCTGGTCGGCAAGGAACGATTTGTCAGAGCTTGGCCCAAAATACGGCAATATTGGATAAAGAAAAAACAGTCACCTGATTTTAGGGCGTGGTGGGAAACCGTTTATGAGCAATTGTCCGGAAAAACCCGGCCGTTAGGGAGATCTTCAGAAAACCTTATAAAGCTGGGGAAAATATTAAAAGACAAAAGGATAAGATTGGGCTGGAGCCAGTCAGACCTGGCGAGGCGTGCGGGGATGAAACAGCCGGATATTTCGGATATCGAGCTTGGGACAAAAAACATCACACTTGGGACTTTAATGCGATTGAGCAAGATCCTTGGGATTGATTCTTGGTCATGGGGGAATGAATAAAATTCTGCGACGCGGCGGTCACACATGCAATAAACCTCGGTGAAGACAATATCGATATTAAGTCTATCAAGCAAAATCTGTTGTTCCCGAACACCTAGACAGCTTAATCTTTTCTTGACTTTATTTTTGCCCCATAATATACTAAATATTGTAATGAGGTTCCCTTGTTTGGTTGCAATGGCGATCATGCTTATGGTCGCCAATCCATGTATTGCGGCCGCAGCGCCATCTATTGGTGCGCCCCCGCCGGCATTGTCTTTGCCAAACCTGCAAAATAAAACGGTGAATTTATCTGATTTCCGCGGAAAACCCACGATTTTGGCCTTCTTCGCGTCGTGGAGCAAATCCTGCAAACATCAGATCAAGGCCTTAAATGAGATAATTAAAGAAAATAAAGCATCGGGTATCAATATTCTTGGGGTTTCTTTCGATAAGAATATCAATGACCTTGAGAGTTTTTCTTACGAGAACAAGATAGAATTCAGCCTGTTGCTTGACAGGAAGCTCAAGTCGATCGATAAATACGCTATCTTGATACTTCCAACAACCATCGTTATTGGCAAAAATGGGCTCATAGCCGATATTTTCGTCGATTTTGATGAAAATGTCGATCAGGCTATCAGAAAGTTTGTATCTTTGGAAGTAAGTAAATAGCCCTCATCCATCTTTTGCTTTTTTGAAAACTATAATGATGAGTGAGGGCTTGGGGACTCACTCATATCTCAAAGCAACCACAGGATCCAATCTCGCGGCCCTGACAGCTGGGTATACCCCAAAAAAAATACCTACAATCGCGGAAACAGTTGTCGCAAGGATTATTGCCCAATAGGCAATGACAAGAGTTCCCTTAATGAAATACATTATTAAGAACGCGCCGGTTATTCCCAGCAATATCCCGATTATCCCACCGATAAAACTAATAAGCATTGATTCAACAAGGAACTGTAGAACTATATTGCGGTTTTTAGCGCCAATGGCCTTTCTGATCCCTATCTCGCGAACTCTTTCGTTAACCGCCACAAGCATGATGTTCATGATCCCTATTCCGCCAACCACAAGTGATATTGCGGCAATGCCAGCAACAAAACCGGTCAGAGCATTAAGGATCCCATCTACAATATTTAATAATCCTTTTGATGTAATGAACCTAAAATCATCGTTTCCAAGACGTTTTATAAAAGCTAGCCTGACTTTTTCTTGGACTTCGTCCAATTTCTTTATATCTTTTGGAAAAATATTGAACCTCAAAATGTTATTCGTTCCCATCATATTTTGAGCGGTAGTTATCGGAACAATTACTCGCCTATCCATATCCATAGGGCCAATACTTCCGACCGCGTAGGTGATCCCTATTATCAAGTAGTTATTCCCGCGGATCTTTATTTTTTCGCCAAGAGGTGTTGCTTCTCCGAATATTTGCCTCGCGATCTTTGGACCTATCAATGCCACTTTTCGCCTGGAATCTACTTCGGCCCAAGTAAAATATCTCCCCGATTGGATCTTCCTGCTCATGAGTTCCGATACGTTCGGGGTCGTTCCAAGGATGAGGGGCGCTTTATATTTTTTCTTCCCGTAGTATATGTCGCCCGATGCGGGATTAAAAGGCACTATATCTTTTATTTCCGGGATCCTGCTTTTTAAATAATTTATATCGGAATACAGGAATTTTGGATTTGGGGGTGATGCATTGTCTTTGCCGGCTGTTATAATAAATGAATCATACCCCGCGCCAAGATTTTGAATCTGGTCTGTTATATACGATTTTGCCCCTTCGCCGATCGTGACTAAAGTAATGACCGAGAATATTCCAATTACAACGCCTAACATCGTAAGAAACGACCTGACTTTATTTGATGCAAGAGCTCTGAGTGCTTGCTTTAAGCTCTCATAAATGAAGAAGGTCATTGGCCCTCACCCCTTTTATTCCCCTCTCCCAGGGGGAGAGGGGAAAGCATGCTTTTTAACTTAATAAATAAAATATTCTCATCTAATTATTTCCAATTATATTAATAATTTTCTCATCCCTCTCCCTCCGGGAGAGGGATAATAGGGTGAGGGTCATTATCTCACTCATGCTTCATGCCTCAAAGCCTCTACAGGATCAAGTCTAGCCGCCATCATCGCGGGGTATACTCCAAAAAATATGCCGACAAGCAGGGCTCCAAAACATGCTATAAGCCCCGCTCCATAAGCTATAACGGCCTGAAGGCGAAGTGCGCTCATTATTCCCCATGAAGCAAGAGTTCCAAGGCTCACGCCAATTAACGCACCTGTCATTGTAATTATTATCGATTCTATAAGAAATTGCAGGAAGATGTCGTTTTGTTTGGCGCCGATCGCTTTTCTTATGCCTATTTCTCGCGTTCGTTCAGTTACCGACACGAGCATTATATTCATGATCCCAATTCCGCCAACAAGAAGGGATATTCCGGCGATAGCGCTTATGATCCCGGTTAGCGCATTTAAGACGTTGTTGTATATATCTATAACTCCCGCCTGGGTATGCGCATGGAAATCAATTCTTTTGTGCCGCGCAAACAATATCTTGTTTACATCTTTTATCGCGGGCAGGATATCTTTTTCCGAATTGAAGACCAGAAATATTTCCCAGATCTTTGAGATCCCAAGCGTTGATTCGGAGAGAGTTGTTGGGATGAGTGCCATGTCATCCATATCAAACGTCATCATGGCTCCTTTTTCTTCGAGAACTCCTACTACAATAAAACCTATTCCATTGATCTTTATTCTTTCATTGATCGGGGTCGATCCGCCAAATAATTTTCTGGCTATAGTTTTGCCAATGACCACGTATGGTTTTCTTCCGTTTTCGTCAGCCTTAGAAAAAAATCTGCCTTCGGTTGCTTTCTGCTTGTAGGCAAAGGGATAATCGGCGGAGACCCCCATTGTGAAAGACGGCGTATATTCTTTTTTCCCGTATTTTATTTTTCCGCGCCCGACGAACTCCGGCATCAGATAATCCAAATTCTTAAGTTTTTCGCGAAGTGCTATCGAATCTTGATATGTTATGGAAAGGGTGGGCACGCCCATATCCCCATCGCCGGGATGTATCATCAAAGTGTTTGCCCCGACACCCCAGCCACTTATTTGGGAGAGGATATAGCTTTTTGCACCTTCACCCATAGATACTAACGTTATAACTGTTGCGACGCCGATTATGACCCCTAGAGTAGTTAAGATCGATCGAAGCTTGTTTGAAAGGAGTGAAAATACCGCAAGCTTAAATGGTTCGGCAAGGTTCATTTTCTTACTTGCTCATCAGATATAACCAAGCCGTCCTTTAATCTTAATATCCTTTTGCTGTGGTCGGCTATTTCCTGGTCGTGGGTGACGATGATAAGAGTGATCCCCCTGCCGTTTAATTCAGAAAAAAGATCGATAATTTCTTCTCCGCTCTTGGAATCGAGGTTTCCCGTCGGTTCATCGGCCAATACTATTGAGGGGTTGTTTATCAGTGCGCGCGCAATAGCTACCCTTTGGCTTTGGCCGCCGGATAATTCCGTTGGCTTATGTTCTGCCCTGTCTTTAAGGCCTACAATTTGGAGAAGGTCGAGAGCCTTTTTCCTTCTTTCGTCAAAACCTACTCCCGCATAAATGAGCGGGAGCTCGACATTTTCGATCGCGTTGAGCTTTGGCAGGAGGTTGAACGTCTGGAAAACAAATCCCACTTTTTTATTTCGTATTTCCGCCAAATTATTGTCGTTCAATTCGTCGATATTAACGCCATCTAAAAGAACATGGCCAGAAGTTGGCTTGTCCAGGCATCCTAAAATATGCATAAGGGTCGATTTTCCGCATCCGGAAGGGCCCATTATCGACAAAAACTCGCCTTTTGAGACAGTAAGGCTTATCCCTTTAAGCGCTTGGACCTCCACCGCGCCCATGCGGTATATCTTCTTTACTTCGTTTACGCGTACGACCGCGTTATTGTTCAATTTTTACCCTGCCTTTGTTCTTTAGCTTTGAGATATTTGTAATTGCAATGGCATCTCCATGCGTCAATCCGGATATTGCTTCGACACTGCCAAAGGACCGGATCCCGACATCGATCTTTTTTTCGTAAACCCTGTTTTCTTTTACGGCAAAAACGTAGGTTGAATCATCCCGGCTTACAAGCGCTTCGCGCGGCACAAGCAATGCTTCCATGCTTGTTTTGGTAACAATATCGACGTTGACCGACATATTCACTTTTAAGTCCTTATGGTCGCCCAAAAACTTTATTTTGCATGGGAATACATAAGATTCTTCATCGAGCTTGATCCTTCCTCCGACTTTCCTTAATTCGGCGAGAGGCGATATCCAATATATTTCACCTTCAAAAACTTTATCGGGATAAACATCCGTTGTTATTTTTACTTTTTCGCCGACTTTGACGCTGCCGATATCGATCTCGTCTATTTGCGCTTCGACCCACGATTTATCATAGTTTACAACTACTATCGCAGGAGACCCGGGGACAACTGTTTCGCCTTCAAGAAAATTTATTTTTGCGACTATGCCGTTGTTCGGGGCGACAAGCCTTGTTGTATCGTCAAATTCCGCAAGGGTCATGCCCGAAAATACGCGGCTTCCTTCTTTGACATACAAAGATACTATTTTCCCCCCAAGTTTTGGCCCAAGATCGTAAACCGGGGCATCTACAACGCCGCTTGCGGAAACTACCGATTCGATAG
The DNA here is from genome assembly GCA_016223245.1 of Candidatus Saganbacteria bacterium. Taxonomy (NCBI): domain Bacteria; kingdom Bacillati; species Candidatus Saganbacteria bacterium. Next base: position 37,160 of record JACRPL010000009.1, read on the forward strand.
GGCCTATGGCAATGACCGCAGTCTTGATAGGAACAATATCCCGGTTCCACCATCTGATAAATATAAAGCCGGAGACCAGCGTAATTACGATCGCTGCAATGATCCATGGCCTCCCCAAATTTTGGATTTTCATAAAACCTCCGTTCCTAATATTTTATTTAATTTTGCCCTGTCGATCTCAAGGTCAAAAGTCGCCTTAAGATAATTTGTCTTAGCTTGTGTAAGAGCTACTTGCGCGTCCAAAACTTCTAGATTTGTTCCAACGCCCGATGTGTATCGGAAGTTCGACAATTTATAGTTCTCTTCGGCGTAGTCGACCGCTTTCTTGGCAGAAACTATAAGCTCCATATCGCTTTTTAGGTTTAAATATGCGGATCTGACCTCAAGGGCGATCCCGTTCTTTATCTGTTCTTCGGAGGCTTTCTGCGAATCCAAATTAGCGGCGGCTTCACGGATCCTATTTTGCAGTCCTAATCCGTCAAACAAGGTCCACGATGCCGCTCCAACGATTTGCCATGACCTAACGTCGGTCGTAAATGTCGGATAATCGGTTATTCGGTTCGCTGAATTTCCCGATAAAAAGACTGTCGGCAGATATCCGGTTTGTGCAGCTTGAAGGGTTGATTCCGCAATATCTTTTGAAAATAAGAACTGTTTATATTCTGGCTTGTTGACAAACCCTGCCTTTAATAATGAATTATAATCGGGGATATTCCCGGTGAAGGCCAAAGTATCCTCCGTAAGCTCGATCGTTTCGTCCAAACTCTTGCCCAATACATTGTTGAAAGAGGCTTTTGCTACCTCATAGGTGTTCTTTGCTTTTGTAAGGGCTGCCTCCGCATTTGCAAGCTGGACCTCGGATCGCAAAGTGTCTGTCCTCGTTGCGGAGCCGGTGCTAAGCATGGTTTTTACCTGGTCCAAATGCGACCTCGCCATAGTAAGCGAATCTTCCGATAGCGCTACAAGTTTTTTCGCGGATATTATGCCGTAATAAGCGACAGTTACATCATATGAAGTTGCTTGTATTGTCTTTTTTAACTCTTCATTCGAGATATCAGCATTCCTTTGGGCGATCTTATAGCCCGGGAAAAGGGCAGGGACAAAAATAGGCTGGGACAGAGCTACCGATATCGCTTTTGTTTGGGCCGTTGCATCGGTGCCGAACGACAAAGTTTGGGTTACGGCGCCTGTAGATGTCTGCGATGTTATTTGCGCTGTTGCGGGCTGTGAATAGTCCCGGCTAATGTTGCCGTCGATCTTTAACGTCGGGAAAAATGCGCCTACCGCTTGTGCCAATTTTGCTTTCGCGGCTTCGTTCTTCTTGTCCATTGCAATTACGGCAGGATTGTTTTTTAGGGCTATATTTATGCTTTCTTTAAGGGTTAAGCCGTTGACGGCAAGACACAAGATACAAGATACAAGATACAAAGAAATAACAAATTTCACACCAAAACGAACCTTATCCATATTGATTATTTTACATCAAAAAATCATGAAATTCACTCGAATTATTATCAATAGAAGCTTATATGAAATCAAATGGATGGGAAATGGTTTATTTATAAAATTATATCTCCAAGAAGATGAATATTATCGATGGCCAAAAGAATAGCTGATGCCAATCGAAATCAACGCTAAAATAATAGCTACAGTTGCCAATATCTGTGTCATTTCAATCTCCTTCCGTATAAAAACAAAAAAATAATAAGCAAACTGGTTATTATCGCGGCAAAATAATATGTATTCGCAAAGTTCCATTCGATCATTTAATTGTCCTCCAAAAGGAACAAAGACCATCTAAGAGTCGCCCAAGTCATGAGTAATCCGGTGAAAACAAAAGTCAGTAATTCAACAAGTGATGATGGTTTTGTGAAAAAAGGAGAAATTATGCCCGCCGTAAACCATGCAGCGGAAACCATATTTGCAAAATCCGACAAAGCCTTTAATTATATTGCTTTTAGCTTTTTCATTCAGCTAATATTAGCACTCATAAAAATAGGGTGTCAAGCGAAATCAATAAGAGCTGGGTCAAATCCCCAAGAAGAAACCATTCGCTATATTTGGAAGTATTCCAAACAGCAAAGTCATTCCAACGCATACAAGAACTACCAATGAGATAAGAAGAGACACCTTAATTTGTGATTCATCTTCTGCACCTTCGAAGTACATCGCGCGGACAAAGCCCAGATAATAGAACACCGAGACAACGCTGTTTACCACGGCGACTAAAGCTAGCCATAAGAATCCGGCATCGATCGCGGCTTTAAATAGTAAGAACTTTCCTATAAAACCAGCAAGAGGCGGAATTCCTATGAGAGAGAGCAAGAGAATAGATAAGGCCGCGGCAATTGCGGGCGAGCGTTTTGCAAAGCCCTTATAATTATCGATCGTTTCAGTCCCGATCGCATCTGACAGATATGTGATCACGGCAAATACTCCGATATTAGCAAAAGAATAGGCCAATAGATAAAACGCTATAGCTCCATATCCTAATTCTCTTGAGACCAAACCGATTAATATGTAACCGGCTTGGGCGATGCTTGAATAAGCCATAAGCCTTTTGACGTTTTTCTGTTTAAGTGCGACAAGGTTTCCCCATGTCATGGTAAAGACTGACATAATCGCAAAAATTTGGATAAAATCCATATTAAGCATAGACGCGAAACGAACAAGAACCGCGAACCCTGCGGCTTTAGGACCTACAGATAGATATGTGGTAACTGACGCGGGAGCGCCTTCGTAAACATCCGGGCACCAGAACTGCACAGGGAACATCGCGATCTTAAAACCAAATCCCAAGAACATGAATATTATCGCAAGAAATGTCAATGGTTGAGCGGAACTTAGTTCAAAAAGATGGATTAAATTAATAGATCCTGTTAAACCATAAAATAGTGATACGCCATATAGAAAGATCGCGGATGATACAGCGCCAAAAAGAAAATATTTGATAGATGCTTCCGCCGATCTTTTGACTGTTTTTTGGAACCCGGCCAATGCGTATGATGTAAGTCCAATAAGCTCAAGCCCCAAATAGATCTGCAAGAGGTTTGTGGAGCTTGCTGTTATCATCAAGCCTAAAAGGGAGGATATTAATAAGAAGTAGAATTCCCCTTCGTTCTTCTTGACCTGACTCGCGAAGAAATCAAAATTCATAAGGAGAACAAGGGATCCAATGACTAAAAATAAGCCTTTAAAGAATATCGAGAATATATCAACAACACAAAATGAAGAAAATAGAACCATTGGGAGCGTTACAGTTGAAAAATAGGGGACAAAAAGAGATACAAAGCTCAAGGTGATCCCGGCTAAAGATATAATAAGAAGGCTTTTCCTTTTTGGACCGATCTTTATAAGGTCAAATATCAGCACCAAAAAAGCTGTAGCCAGTAATATTAATTCCGGGAGAAAAAGACGCACTTATATTCCTCCAACCAGCGCTTTGACAGTAGTCTCCATAACTGCAAGTAAAGGAATTGGGTATAAGCCAAAAAATAAAGTTAGTATTCCCAATACAGACAAGCAGAATATTTCACGGCCGTCCGCGTCAGCCAAAAGATTGTTCTTCGGCAGCAATTTCCCAAAAAGCATTTTCTCTATAGCCATCAGGAATAGGGCCGCAGTTGCAAGTACTCCTATCAATGACATGGCGGTAATAACCGGGAATATCGGGAAAGCTCCGACAAATATCAAGAATTCGGATATGAAGCCGGATAGGCCAGGAAGGCCCAATGATCCGAACGCGAAGAATGTGAAGAGTCCCGCAAAAATAGGGATCTTGGCTCCAAGTCCTCCGAAGTCGGCAAGTTGTCTTGTGTGGGTCCTTTCATATATTACACCTACGAGCAAGAACAAGCCGCCTGTGATCAAACCGTGGCTTACCATCTGAAGCATGGCGCCGTTTATTGCGGCTGCTTTTGCGGCCGTATCAAAAGTGCCAAGCATGGCAACAGAGATCCCTAGCATTACATAACCCATATGGTTTACAGAACTATACGCGATCAATTTTTTAAGGTCTGTTTGCGCCATAGCGACCAATGCCCCGTAAATTATACTAATAAGTGCAAGGATCGCGATCGGAACAGCGAAGAATTTACATGATTCAGGAAGTAATGGGAGAGAGAACCTTAAAAATCCGTAGCTTCCCATTTTAAGAAGGACTCCTGCAAGGATAACTGATCCCGCGGTTGGCGCTTCAACGTGCGCGTCAGGCAGCCACGTGTGGAACGGGAACATCGGGACCTTGATCGCAAAAGCCAAAAAGAAGCCGATAAAAACCAAAGCCGCAAGACGTGGATCGGCGATCCTAGCTAGTTCCAAAATATCAAAAGTGTGAGGATTGGAATTGAAATAAAGAACTAATATTGAAAGTAACATTGCCAAGCTTCCGATCAAAGTATATAGGAAGAACTTAATTGCCGCATATTCGCGCCTAGCGCCACCCCAAATTCCGATCAAGAAGTACATAGGAACCAAGCTTATTTCCCAGAACATATAGAACAAGAATAGGTCGAGCGATGAGAAAACGCCAAGCATGCCGACTTCAAGGAGCAAGAAAAGAATGAAATATTCTTTTGTCCGATCTTTTATGATCCAAGAATAAATAAGCGATAATGTTGTGAGCAGGGCGGTCAATAGGAGCAAAGGCAAGCTTAATCCATCGATGCCTATGTGGTATTTAATGCCAAGAGATGGTATCCATTGGTAAACTTCTTGGAATTGGAAGCCATGTAGCGCATTATTGAAATTAAGCGCAAGATATCCCAAGATTGCGAACGGTATAAGCGATATTATCGTCGCGAATATTTTAATAAAATTGACTTTATCCTTTGGCGTAAAAAGTAAGACCAAGATCCCTATGATCGGCGCAAAAATAATACTGGATAACATTTCTTACCTCCTTCCCACTTCGCTCCTTCGGAGCTTTGTAGGATTACTGTCTGTGTAATAGAGCCAAAACAATTATTCCGAGCACCACGAACAATAAATAATTCTGAACGAGACCTGTTTGGGCTTTTTTGAACAGGTTTCCAAAAAAGGCCATCGTGATCCCTGACAAATTGACCAAGCCGTCGACTATGTAGACATCGAATAATTTGTTCACATACGAGAACCACAATGTGAATGTTCCCGCGAAATTGACTATCGCGTCGATAAATTTGCCGTCGAATATAGAAATCATATTGCTTACGAAAGTTACCGGAACCCCGATAACATAGGTATAGAACTCGTCCAAATAGAATTTGGCGGCGATAAATTTATAAATAAATGTATTTTTCAGGCCTTGGAGGTTAACAGCTTTCAACCCATAAACAATCCATGCGCACAAAATTCCAAATAGGGCGACCCCAAGGGACGATCCCGCAACAACAAGATTTAAAGGTTCGTGTTCGCCGTGAACAAAAGGATTGAAGAAGCCAAAACATACCGCCATGACAGAAAGTATGATTAGCGGCACAGTCATTACATATGGCGATTCATGAGGATGGCCCTTAACAGTCCCGGGGAATACTTTGAAAATTAATCTGAACATGTAAAATGCCGTTAAGAATACGGCAATTATTGACAAATAATAAGCTATCGGCAAATGATGATAAGCTGCAACTAATATTTCATCTTTACTAAAGAATCCGGATAGTGGAGGAATTCCTGCAAGAGCTAAAGTCCCCAATATAAAAGTTATTGCTGTTATAGGCATAGCTTTTAATATGCCGCCCATGTCAGCTATTTCGTTTGAATGAACCGCATGAATAATTGAGCCGGCACCCAAGAATAATAATGCTTTAAAAAATCCGTGGCTTAATAAATGGAAGACGCCTGCTTCATAACTTCGGCTTCCAAGGCCTAGCATCATGAAACCAAGTTGCGAGATGGTTGAATAGGCTAGGACTTTTTTAATATCGCTTTGAGTAACTGCGATAAGCCCGGCCATAAGCGCCGTAAATACTCCAAGATATCCGATAATTGTCAAAGTATATGGGGCTAATAAAAATAATGGGAACATTCTGGCTACCATATAGACGCCGGCTGTAACCATGGTTGCGGCATGGATCAAAGCAGAAACTGGTGTTGGCCCTTCCATAGCGTCGGGAAGCCAAACATGCAATGGGAATTGCGCCGATTTACCGATCGCTCCGCAAAACAATAGTAAAGTGCATGCAGTCAATATCTGTGGCGTTAAACTTGGCGCCTTGCTAAATATCGTAGCAAAATCGATAGAGCCGACAGAAAAGAATATTAAGAGTAATCCTAAAAAGAACCCGATGTCGCCAGCCCTTGTAAATATAAAGGCTTTTTTCGCGGCGGCAGCTGCCGACGGCTTTTCAAACCAGAAACCGATCAAGAAATAAGAGCAGAGACCGACTAGCTCCCAGCAGATATACATTAATAATAGATTGTTTGAAAGGACTAATCCGAGCATTGCGGCGCAGAAAAGCGATAAGTAGGCGAAGAACCTTGAAAATCTAGGATCGCCTTTCATGTAGCCGATCGAGTATATTTGAATTAGGAATCCTACGCCAGATACTAGTAACAACATCCAAGCAGTAATTAGATCGGCTCTAAGATTAAATGCGGCGATCGGCAGCCACGGGTAGCTTATTTCTACAATTTGTCCTGAAAATACATGAGTCGCAGTTATAACTGATAAAATAAAAGAAATGCCTAAAGCTGATGCCGAGATGATAGGTGCTTTTTCTTTTAATTTGAACCCAAAGAAAATCAATATTACAAAACCAAGGACCGGCAATAATGGAATTAATGCTACCATTTCAGTAAATTTATCCCTTCTATATCGACATTTTTAAATTCACGATAAATATTGATAACAATTGCCAAACCGATAGTAACCTCGGCTGCGGCCATAGCAATTACGAACAATGAAAATATTTGTCCCGAGATATCCACAAGATTTCTTGAAAAATAAACGAAATTAAGATTGATCGAATTAAGCATGAGTTCGATTGACATAAGTATTGCGATAACATTCTTTCTTGTGAGAACGCCGAATAACCCGATCGAGAACAATATAATGCTTAAAATTATATATTCCATTTAGTTATCCCTCCCGATGACGATAGCGCCGATCAAAGCCGCGAGAAGCACAAGCGATATTACTTCGAATGGAAGAATATATGTTGTAAGTAGTGCTCGGCCAAGATCTAAAAGCGGATCAAATCCGTTGCCGATATGCTCAATAAATTCTGTCTGCAAGATAGCTGTTATTGTAAAGAACAAGAAGACTAAGATCGTAAGAACAGATGGAAGAACTTGCTTATTCTCTGTTTTCAACATTTTATCGGATAATCTTGTGGTTAACATGATAGCGAATATCATAAGTATCATTATTGCGCCTACATATATTATGAGTTGAAATACTCCGACAAAAGGCGCGCCTAGCGTGAAATATAACGCCGATATAGCCAGTAGAGCTGTTATTAGCGACAATGCGCAATGGAACAGGTTCTTTAGAGTTACTGTCATTATTGCCGATATTATTAAAATTCCAGCCAAAAAGTAAAACATTATGCTTCGTCTTTCCTTTCGATCAGTTTCTTGCGATCGTATACGCTTCTCTCGTATGTCTGATCCCAATAATTAGCTTGGAATGGGCATACTTCAACGCAAATATTGCAGTACATGCAAAGTCCCATATCGACAGTATAATCTTTGAGCTTTCGTTTTTTGTCTTCGCCGATCTCGTAATTGATATAAATGCAATAATTAGGGCAATAGTTTGCGCAGATCATACATGATGTGCATTTTTCGCGGTGCAGTTTAAGATTTCCTCGAAATCTCTCCGATGGAGTCCTTTTTTCATCGGGATATTGGATCGTTATCGGTTTTTTGAATGATTCAAGCAGGGTAACTTTGAGGCCTATTAATAAATTATAAATACCCAAGAATGTTTTGGTGAATAAGTTTTGTTCTTGATAACCGTTTTTCATTTCTATTTTGTTATATGTCATTTCCTCACCATTATTGTGTTAACCTGCGAGTAAACCCTGCCTGCCGGCAGGCACGGCTCGCGGTTAACAATATCATAACCGCGGCGTTTAGCCGCTGGTTCGAACAATCTCTTGCAATTTGACATTTTTAATTTGTCATTTGTCATTTTATAACCGCCATCCATAATGCTGTTGCGAGTAAATTAATAAAAGAAAGCGGAAGTAAGAACTTCCATGAAAATGCCATCAATTGGTCAACTCGCAATCTTGGGAATGTCCATCTAAACCACATAAGCACCAGTACCATTATATAAGATTTGATCAAGAACCAAATTATCGGTGGAAGGATAGGGCCATTCCATCCGCCCAAGAAAAGAAGCGTGGCCAACGCGCAAACTGTATACATATTCACATATTCGGCAAAGAAAAACATGACGAATTTCATTCCGGAATATTCAACGTTGTATCCGGCTACAAGTTCCGATTCGGCTTCAGGAATATCGAATGGTGTTCTATTTACTTCCGCGGTTGCCGCAATAAAATAAATTAAAAAGCCAATTGGTTGAATAAGAAAGAATGGGATCGCGCTTTGAGCTTCAACTATCTTTACAATGTTTAGAGACCCAGTGATCATAAGTATTGGAAGGATGGATATAAGCAATGGGATTTCATAACTAATAATTTGAGCAACCGATCTGAATCCGCCCAAAAGCGCATATTTATTGTTCGATGACCATCCGGCCATAAGAATAGCCAAAACTGTAAGACTTGTTACGCCAAAAACATAAAGCAATCCAACGTTTAAGTTCTTGACGACGATCCCCGGAGCGAAAGGTATCGTTAAATATGCAAGAAAAGCCGAAACAAATACAAGGACCGGCGCCAAGAAAAAAACTATTTTATCGGTGCCTGTAGGGATAATATCTTCTTTCATCATAAGCTTTAGCGCGTCGGCTATTAGCTGTAAGCTTCCGTGATATCCAACTTTCATTGGGCCGTAACGCGATTGAATATGTGCGGAAACTTTTCTTTCAAGATAAACAAGGAACATGCAAGTTATAGCGATAAAGCCGAGTACAACCGCGGATTTGATTAGAAATATTATGAGTGAGATTATTAGGTACATGTTCATCGATCAATTTCTCCAAGTACGACATCTATTGTTCCCAAAATTACTACAACATCTGCCATCTTCCAGCCTTTTAATATTTCGCCTATTATGCTTAAGTTGCAGAAGGATGGGGGACGAATCTTCATTCTATATGGCCTATTCAAGCCTTGGCTCACAAGATAAAATCCCAGTTCGCCTCTTGGCGTTTCGATCCCTACATAAGATTCGCCGGCCGCGGGTTTTAGGTTTAATGGAACTTTGACTTTTATATCGCCTGCAGGTATCTGATCCAAAGCTTGTTCCAATATCTTGACCGATTCCCTCATTTCTTGCACGCGGACTATATATCTATCCCAGCTGTCGCCAACGGCCCCTACTGGAATATCAAAATCAAACTTATCGTATCCGGAATAAGGATTTTCTTTTCTAAGATCGTATTTGATACTCGAGCCTCGAAGGACCGGGCCGCTTAGAGAGTATTTGATGCATTGTTCTTTTGTGATGATCCCGACATTTTTTGTTCTTTCAAGGAATATAGGATTTTCTGTAAGCAATGCTTCATATTCGTCGATGCATGGCTTGAAATATTTTAGGAAGGCTTTTGTGTCTTTGATGAAATTTTCTGGGATATCTCTGGCAACTCCGCCGTGCCTTATATAATTATATGTTAAGCGCGACCCGGAGGCCGATTCAAAAAGATCGATTATCCTTTCGCGCTCGCGGAAGCAATAAAGGAAAGGCGTAAACGCACCAATGTCTAACGAAAAAGTTCCAATTGCAATAAGGTGGGAAGCCAAACGGTTAAGTTCAGCCATGATTACTCTTAAATAATCGGCACGAGGCGGTGGGGTGATGCCCGCTAACTTTTCAACTGATAGAGCCAGTGATAAATTATTTGTCATCGAAGACAGATAATCCATGCGGTCCGTGAAAGGATATATCTGGATGTAAAGCCTGTTTTCGGCCATCTTCTCAAGTCCTCGATGGATATAACCCATATCGGCAACAGCTTGCGTTACGACTTCGCCGTCAAGCTTAAGTATCAGCCTTAGCACTCCGTGCGTTGACGGATGCTGGGGACCCATGCTCAAAAAATATTCTTCGGTTTTTAAATTGCTCATTTGACGGTTTCCGGTTTTTTTACAACCGACGCCTTTACATAATCTTTAAGTAGTGGAGCTCCAACCCATTCAGGTGGAAGAAGTATTCGTCTTAGATCCGGGTGGCCTATAAAATTGATACCGAACATATCATAGGCTTCTCTCTCGTGCCAATCGGCCGCCGGCCAAAAAGGAACAACAGATGCGATCTCCGGTTTTTCACGTGATATGTCTATTTTTAATATTAGAACATCTTTGTTTTCAAAAGACTGGATGTAATAGACCATTTGAAGCTGATTTTTTTCGGGATAATCAACTGCTGTAACAAATAAGAGGTAGTTATAAGTGTCTTTGATCTTTTCGCAAAAAGAAACCAGCTCTTCTTTAGATATGAATTTTTCCTGCCTGTCGGCAGACATGGCCTCTTTCATCGTTTTAAGATGCTTTCTTTAGCGATCTTTTCTTGGAGTTTAATTATTCCGTCATAAAGGGCTTCCGGCCTTGGAGGACAGCCTGGGACATAAACATCGACAGGAATTATTTCGTCTACGCCTTTGATTGTTGTGTACGAATCATAAAAGAAAGCTCCGCCCGTTATCGCACAGCTTCCCATTGCGATTACATAGCGAGGTTCAGCCATTTGCTCCCAGAGTGTTTTTATGCGAGGCGCCATTTTTTCGGTAACAGTACCGGCTACTATCATTAGATCTGTTTGGCGAGGGGAAGCTCGGAATATTAGGCCTAATCGATCCAGATCGAATCTCGAAGCACCCGCCGCCATCATCTCGATCGCGCAGCATTTTAGCCCGAATAGGAGATACCATAGTGAATTGGCTCTGCCCCAGTTAAAAAGTTTGTCGGTTGATGTAATGATAATGTTCCCGCCGGGGATCTTTTCTACATATTCAAATACGTCGCGAGCTAGATCCATTCTAGATCCCCTTTCTTCCATGCATAAGCCAGGCCCATTAATAAGATGAATACAAAGATCAATATCTCAATAAAACCTGTCATTCCAAAATATTTGAGGACCAAGACACAAGGGGCTAAAAATACGACTTCAACGTCAAAAATAACAAACGCGAGACCGAATAGGTAATATCTAACATTATACTGAATGTGAGATCCTGATATTGGTTCTTCTCCGCATTCGTAGCAGGAAAGTTTTTTGGCTGATGGGTGATGGGGGGCAAAAAAGAAGGCCATGGCAAACCCGCCTAATACAAACCCTACGCCTACAAGGAAAAAAATTACAAGCTCAAGCATTAGTTAACCTTTCTATCATCATCCACGGTGGGTGAGAACTCTATTCTATAGAAAATCGGGAAGAAAATCAACCTTTTGATTTCGAAGCTTTAAGGATTTGTTTTGCGAGGTTTACGGCGCATGCGGCATCGGCGCCATAAGATGCATCGATCTTATCGGCGTATTCGGCGGTGACAACGGCTCCGCCTACTATAATAGGTATATCAAGGCCAACTGCTTTTAGGCTTTCTTTCACATATCTCATTTCAAGCATTGTAGTAGTGAGCAGTGCGGATAGGGCGATCGCATCGGGCTTGTGTTTCTTTGCGGCTTCTATAATATTGTCGGCTGGGACATCTTTGCCCAAATCAATAACCTCAAAACCATGATTTTCAAGCATCATCTTAACAATATTCTTTCCAATATCATGAATGTCGCCAAAAACTGTCGCGACAAGGATCTTTCCAATAGTAACTATTTCTTCTTTAGGAATACGGGCTTTGCAAAGTTCAAACCCGGCAGTCATCGATTCGGCCGAAGATAGAACTTGTGGAAGGAAAATTTGTTTTTTGCTGAATCTTGCGCCTACAATTTCCATTCCAGGAGTTAGTGCCTGATCTATTATATTCTGTGGTTTAAACCCTTGTTCCAATGCGGCGGCAACGAATGATCTTGTCCTATTTGTATCGCCGTCGATGACCGCGTTTTTTATATCGGGAAGATCTTTGAAAATTATTTGCTTTGATCTCTTAACTATTTCAACTTGCGGCCCAGCCGTTCTAGACTTGTCGACTTCAAGTTTTAATTTTTCAATCAGCTTGTTTTTCTCGGCTTTTGTATTCTTGATCTTAGATATGGATTTTAGCGCTTTTATGGTTTCAGTATCCGTTGAATCCACAATTCCCGCATCCAAGCCGTGCAAGATCGCAAGCTGAAGATAAATAGCGTTTATTTTAGATCTATTCGGCAGGCCATGCGAAACATTGCTGACACCAAGGATGGTTTTAACTTTTCCGCCAAAGGCGGACTTTTTTATGATCTCGATCGCTTTCAGCGCTTCAAGGGGGTCGGTCAGGCTTACGCCCGCTGTCATTACCAAATTATCGATAAATATTTCTTCTTCAGGGATGCCGGCTTTTTTCGCGGCTATGATTATCTTTTCGGCGATTTTTGCGCGTTCTTCGGCCGTCTTTGGTATGCCTACTTCATCAAGAGTAAGTCCAATGACTGCCGCGCCATATTTTTTGGCAATTGGGAGTATCTTGTCTAGAGTTGTTTGTTTTCCATTTACTGAATTAACCAAAGCTCTTCCGCAGAACTCGGCAAGCCCGGCTTCAAGCGCTTCAACTTTTGGTGAATCGATGCAAAGTGGAATGTCTGTTGCTTTTTCGATCAGGTGTACAGCTGTTGTCATATTTAGGACATCGTTTCCCTCAACAACGGAAACATTCACATCCAATAAGTCCGCATTTTTCTGGTTGACCGCTTCATCGCGCACAATGCTAAAAATCCCAGCTTTTATTTCGTCTCTAAGCGCTTTTCTGCCCGTAGGATTTATTCTCTCCCCAACCGCAAAAAACTTTCCCTTCTTCACTTCAACAACTCTAGTTCTTGAGGCGAATTTTAACCCCCTCTCTTTCTCCCCCTTAGCAAGGGGGAGATGTCCGGAGGACAGTGGGGGTCGGATTCCGGATTTCACAGCACTTATGTGCTGTGGCGACGTTCCACAGCAACCCCCTATAATAGAAACCCCGATCGCAGCGAATTTTTTGGCGTATCCCGCAAATTTCTCCGGTGTCATTTTATAGACCGGCACATCATTTTCCATAACAGGCATCCCGGCGTTTGGCATTACCATGATAGGCAAACGGCTAACAGCTAACAGCCTTTTGGCTGTCTTTAAGACGCCTTCAGGACCGGTTGAGCAGTTCGCAGAAATTATATCGGCGCCCAAAGCTTCGAGTACAACAACTGCTGCTTCGGGGGAGGTGCCAAATACGGTCAATCCGTTTTCATCATATGTCATGCTGGCAATTATTGGAATTTTCACTTTCGATCTGGTGCCAATAATGGCCGCTCTCATTTCTTGGAGATCAGATATTGTTTCAATACTTAAAACATCAGCACCGGCTAGTTCCAAAGCTTCAGCTTGTTCTGCATAAACTGAAACTGCGGTATTGAAGGGTAGAGCGCCTAAAGGTTGTATGAATTTTCCAAGAGGGCCAATAGATCCTGCGACAAAACGACCAGGACCCGCGGCTTGGCGCGCAATTGTTACTGCGGCTTTGTTTATTTCAAATATTTTATCTTGGGATTTATAATCCTCAAGCTTGATCTTGTTCGCGCCAAAAGTATTTGTTTCTATTATATCGGCGCCCGCGTCGATATATTTTTTGTGGATGGATTTTACGATATCAGGGTGTTTAAGGTTTTGGAGGTCGAAACCTTCTTCGGGCTTAACGCCAGCGTCCATGAGAAGTGTCCCCATGGCGCCGTCCATGATGAGGATGCGTTTTTTTAATGCTTGAAACAGGTTTGGCATTTGAAGCTATTATATCAGATTGGGATTATTTTTTTATTGTTTCGCTTGCCTGACTGCCAGATCCCTTCGAAACCTTAATGAATCCATAAGTTCATTTCCCACTTCTGTTATTAGAGAGGGTTTGTATTGGATCGCTTTTAACATGGCCATAAGATCGGCAAATTTTTTTCCAGCACGTTCCGGCCCTAAAAGCTTGATCTTCACATCGAGCAGTATATTGAAAAGATTGATATATGTTTCGGCGGGTATTTCTGACGCAATTTTAAGGTGATCTACCATCTTATCAAGGAGGGCTTGTGTTTCTCTCTCGCAATCTCTTTTGTCGATTTCATTTTCTATTTCTTTAGCCAGGGTTTCAATATAAGAGAAAGCTCTTTCAATGTCGTTTAATGTATAGGCGAAATGTAAAGTCCCTCTCGCATCGATTATATAGCTGAATAATTGGATATATCTGCGGAAATCCGAAATAGGATCGGATAACTTTTTCCGGATACTGCTCCTTTTCGGCTCCGCAAGCAAATTGTCTCCGGTGATTTTCGTCCCATTTATCACAAATGGCATTAGATTTATTGGAGCATTGTCTCCTTTCCAATATCCCTGCGATGCCGCAAGTTCTTTAAGTGTATCCAATGTCAAGAAATTATAATCCAGCTTATCTTTGATCCTTTTTTTTATAAGTTCCATCCTGGCGGTTTTTGCGGGCACCGCATAAGCCCATAGGATAAGCCTTTTTAGCGGAAGCGGCTCATTTTCGGATATAATATTTTCCGCTGCAGCCTCAAGCGCGTCATACGCAAAAGTCGGGAATACATCGGCCCCATCCGAGAATAAATTCAAGATGAGCCCGAAAAGCTTGGAGTCGCGGCAGGCATAAAGCGCGCCTTTGAACATTTCCGGAACTTCATTTATCATTGAAAAAATGGCTATAATTACCGCCTTTCCGAATTCGGTCCTTGCTTCACGGGCTATGACCATTCTACCGATGAATCTTGGGAAATTCCCGTCGATCGGGAACATTCTAAGTAATTTTTTTATCTGCGGGACCGCATCCTTGGCGCCTATAAGTGCGGCAAATATTGCGGCGGCATAGATTTTTATTGAAAACCCGATCTCATCTGAATCGATGATCTTCACAAGATCATTCAGATACCAGGCCCTTGACGGGTCTTTATTGATATGTTCGACCAATGATATTTCTTCAGCATCGGTCAAATGGGCGTCATTGCGTAAATTGGCATAGAGCGGATGCGGGGCGTAGAGATATGCGGCTGCCGGCGACGGTTCTGGAGGAGATGGATTTTTTGTATCGGCAAAAAGCTTAACGCGCAGGTACATCACTGTCGATCCGTTCGAATCGTCCATTCCGACCTGTACATTCGCCTCTTTTGCTTTTCTTTTTAACTCAAGAAAGGTGGAATCGCCAAGCTCTCCCAAGCTTTCAAATATAGTTTGGGCTTCATCTTTACTTGCAGGTTCGGCTTTTACGAAATTCTTTTCGATCTTTTCACGGAGTTTCGATTTTTGGGGGATGATCGGCATGGTAAACGAGAGCGTCAAAGCCTCCCCGTTAAAATTCCAAGTTAATACCGGCAGCAAATCGGTGCCCGATTCCAAGGATGCTGTCCTGGCATGCGAGCTCATAAAAAATATAAAATCAGACACGGTCTCCTGGACTTTAAAATTATATCCCGCAGTGTTGGACAATTGTGAAACTTTTTCCGCCCATGCCGCAACTGCAGGGTCCTTTTTTTTGGGGTCCTGCATCCTTAATGTTTCTCTTCCCGTAGGCAAAAGCCCTTCCGCAACGACCTTATTCAAAGCCTCCATGATCTTTTCGTCGTTTGGCATAAGTACCCCGTCAATCTCATCTTGCGGGACTTGTGTTTTGCTTTGTCCAGCCTGCAAGTCTACAAAAGACAATAAGCGGAGAACAAGCAAGCCGACATGCCCTCCAATATTCGGGATATCAAAGGTAGGGCGGGGGATATCGCCTGTTTTCTCAAAGGCCAGTTCGTCCCCATTCCTTGTGGCGGAAATTACGGACCTTTCCGGAAATGTTTCCGCTATGATCAAATTTACCATAGGGTTGATCAGCAATCTATTTAAAGTATTTGATAGCGGCCTCGCGCCGAATTCGTCGCTGTATCCTTTTTCAATTATAAGGTCTTTTGCGGAATCATCAACTTGGATCTCGTAGCCCTTGTCGCTTATCTGCGCGGAAAGTTTCTTTATTTGTATATCAAAGACTTGGCGAAGTTGGTCCGGATTTAGGGCGTCAAAGAAAAGTATATCGTTTATGCGCGCAATAAATTCCGGGGAGAATGCTTCGCGCAAGGCGGCTTCAAATATCCTGTGCGCGCTCTTTCTTTTTTCTTCTGGCTCGAGATCCCTTGTAGCTTCGCGTATATGCAGGGCTGCAAGGTTTGAGGTCATAATAATGATAGTACTGGAAAAATCGGTAGTTTTTCCTTTGCCGTCGGTCAATCTCCCGTCGTCGAAGATATTTAAAAAAACCTGCCAAACGGCGGGGTTTGATTTCTCGAATTCATCAAGCAAAATAATCGAGTTAGGCCTGTCGGCGATAGCTTTTGTGAGTTGTCCTCCTTCATCATAGCCTACATATCCTGGAGGGGATCCGATAAGCCGTGCGACGCTGTGCGGTTCAGCGTATTCGGCCATATCTATCCTGACAAGGCCTTTTTCGTCCCCGCCAAGAGCTTCAGCAAGCGCTTTTGCGATCTCTGTTTTTCCGCATCCTGTCGGCCCCGCGAAAAAAAAAACGCCTTGGGGCTTTCCCGGCCTGCGCAAAATCCTGCTTTGCCTGACAGTCGAAGCGATCCTTGATTTTGCCTCGTCTTGGCCGATGACCCTCTCGCCTAAAAGCTGTTCCAACCTTTGCAGCTTGGATGCTTCATCTTCCTTTAATTTTGCCGCGGGGACTTTCGCGAGTTCCGATATTGAAGCATAAATATCGTCTTTTGAAATTTTTATCTCTTTTTTCGCGGCAAGCTCTTTTATTTTTGACTGGAGCGCCGCGTATTGCGCGCAAAGGTCGACCAAGCTCTTTTTTGACCCTACTATCCCTTTGTCGTCCTGGTCCCTCAAAACCCTTAATGCCATATTTACTTCGACCCTGATCTTGTTTTGGAGCGCCAAAAGTTCCCCTTTTGCGTTTTGGAGGGCCATGACCCGCATAGAACAAGCCTGCTTTATTACATCAAGCGCTTTGTCGGGAAAAGCTTTGTTCTTTAAATATTCAGCCGCCAGTTTAACGGCAAGGGCGAATAATGCTTCGGGTATTATCACTTGCTTTTCCGCTTTTGCGGAAAAGTCTTTTTCAAATGACGGGCAAATGCTTGAAAGCGCCACAATAGATGAGCCTTCGGACATTTCCTCGACATCGACAATATTTGTGCGCCGCTGGAGGGCGGAATCCGCTTGGGTAGACTTCAAGAAATCCTTTTTTGTCGTTGTGCCGAACAATGTCAGTCGGTCAGTCGCCAGGTCTTCTTTTAAGGAATCCAATACTCTTCCCGCGACGCCTTGAAGGGTGAATAACCGCTGGATCTCATCGACAAAAATTATCGCTTTATTCGGCGAAGACGAAAGGTAAGCTTTGAGCTTTATTATTTTTTCTTCGATCGGCCCTAGTCCTGTAGTCAGCGCCGGTATATCCAATAAAAGAAGTTCGCGGTTGGCAAATTGGGGGAAATCTCCCCTTGTGATCCGCCTTGCCAGTTCGTACATGAGCGATGATTTTCCAACCCCTGGCGGCCCCACAAGGACAACGCTGTTCTTGTCCGGTCGCCCGAGGATATTGACGATCTTTGCTAGTTCAGGTTCGCGTTCTATTGCCGAAGTGTATGGGATATCCGCAATTGTTGCGCGCAGGTTTTTTAAAAAATTTGGGCGGTCGGTTGATCCTCCTCCGGGATTGGCCTGGCTTATTACATGGTTCCAAATTGCGTGCCTCCCCGAAAATATTCGAGGTTGCCCTGTTACTCTTCTAAATTCAGAATGCAAACCGTCTAACAATTATTTTCTTCCTTGTATTGTAATTTCCGGCGCCTGTATCGGAACAAAAGTTGGCTGTTGTTCCGGGGCTTCAGTTCCAGTCAATATTTCGTCGATCGTGGAATATTTTCTCCACCAGGTTTCAAGTATTTCCAGGACGGACCGTCCATTTACCCTGACCGTACCGAGCATTTTTTCGACTTCTTGCCTGTCTTCATCGAGAAAAACTTCGCGCGTAAAAAGGCCGTCAACGATCGATCTTTTAAGCACCGGCATTCCGGCCGTAAAATCCCAATCCCTTGCCGTCCCGTCGACAACTTCCAAAAACCCGAAAACTACCCCTTCGCCGAAATCATGAGAATTGATGACGGCAGTTTGGATATCGGAATTTAGTCGCGCTTCACTTTGGAAGGCCGTGGTTATATCTGTTGATATCCCTATTAAATTTTTCAATCCTTCATCGACAAAATCATCAAGAGGACGTGTGAGCGAAACGCTCAGGTTTGATAAGGCGCTGTCAATTCTTCCGATCAGTATTGCTCCTTCAGTTCTTTGCTCACTTTTTACGAAAGAAAGAGCATGGCGCGAAGATGTATTTGCCGAAGGTGAAACGAATTTTGTTTGGCCAACTAACTTGCGCAGGCCATCTGTTCTTGTCCTATCGGAATAATTCTTAACTATCGCCTGCCCAATTGCTTCTCTCGCCCGCATTGCCCAACATGACATAGTGGTTTACCTCTTGAATTGTTATCGGATGGAAAATAAGGAAATTTCATTATATTTTTTTCAATATTTCTTATGCAAGTTTTTCGGCCGCCATTCCGATTAATAAGTGTGAGGCATCAATGCCCACAATATGGAGGTAATAAATATGTCAGAACCAGGAGCAGTACAAGGACCGAAAAAATCTAATCCATTTGTTAGAAAGGCAATTGAGAATGGTGCATTGCGCGCAAAACCGTCCGCAGATCCAGTATTTGTGCATCATGCCGAGTGGAACGGGAAACCCGGATATATGCCCGCAGATGTCAGGACCGCCTTATTAAGGGATAAGCCCGGACCAAATGCGCCAAAAGATTGGAAGGAAGCATATACAAGAGCCGTGAAAGAAGAAGCTGAACTGGCACAGGCAGCTGCAGACGCGATTTTTGGCGGTAAAAAGAGTGAACCCGGGAATTCAACTGCTGGCGGAGAAGTTGGCAAGCAATATCTAAATAATAATAATGGAGTTAAAGGTAAAAATGTGCCTAGTGAAATTAATAGAAATGGATTGAATGATCCTGAAGCAAAAGCTGAAGCAATGATGCTCGAAAAACTTAATTCAGAACCGCCTATAGTCTGGTAATATTTATTATCTCAAATAAGTGATCGCCCCCTTCGGTTCTAAAAACGAAGGGGGCGGTTCCGCATTTATGGGGTCCGATCCGTTTATGGGAAGATGAATTATTACATCCGCGTCTCTTGTGCCGGAAGGCAGTATCCATGCGAACATTTGGTCTTCTAGCCCCATATCCCTTATAACTTTGTCAAATGAAAGGTCTGGATCATATCTCCCTCCGTTTAGAATAATAGAGAGAGATCTGTCGTTTTTGGATACGTATTTTGGCGATCCAAACTTTTCAACATGCGAGCTTCCCCACATTATATAGCCCGCTTTTCCGGTATTTGAAGATTTAAATTCCTCAACTTGTTTTGCAAGATATGCTTGTATTCCTGCAAGCCCAAAGATCACATTTCCAGATTTGCGGGCGCTTTCAAATAAAGCTCTTAGCGCGATCTCGTCTTTTGGAAGGCTATTTAGAGCATGGGTTTGCCTTGCATTCGCTTTTAAATATTCCTTATATGCTTGTTTAGTTTTAAATGGGGGAGAATTTGGCGAGGGCTTTCCGGCAAGCTTAGCCCTCAAATATTCGGCCGAAAAAGATTCTCTTGCTTCCATTGAAATGATATTCGGGAATATTCCGGCATATTCGATCTGCGTTACCGGGCTTAAGTCGGCAGGGAAAAATCGATACGTTTGGCTTGGATTGTCGTCTGTTTGTGAATTTCTTGCGGTATCAAGAATATCCATTATCATTTTATCTATTCCATAAAGTTTTACCGGCGGAAAATTGTTTATGCATTTATGCAAGTACCAATATGTGTCTGGATCTCCTGTTTTAATATAATTTTCGACAGGCTTCGTTTGGTCGAATTGGCAGTGGGAGAGAGCCTCATCAGAACGTGATTTTATTTTTGCGTCCAGATCTTTCGGAGAGGGGCTTTCAGGTCCGCCTGCCCAAAAGCTTTCAAGGGCTATAAAGTCGGAGCGCGGTCCTGTTGTGGTATCTTTTCTGCCTTCTTCCGCAAGCTCTTTAAAGAATTCATGTTGTTGGGGGACCAAATGGTTCACTCCAAAAAACATATAAAGGTTCCCATCGTTTTTTTGTTTAGGTTTAGGCGCATGCTTTACAGCCTTAAATCGAGGCTTAGGATTAGATGCGATTTCAATTGCTTCTGCCATATTATTTCATCGAAAGATAAAATTTGCGATTTCAGTTTGTTTTTTTTAATTCCATTATGAGGGCGCCTTCGTCGTTGTCCTGGTAGTATTTTTTCCGCCTTGATATTGTCTTGAACCCAAAACTTTCATAAAGTTTGATCGCTTGCAAATTGCTTTCCCTGACTTCCAAGAATAATTTATTGCCGCCAAACGACATGGCATATTCGATCAATTTTTTGCCGATGCCTTTTCTTCTGTGCTCATTATGCACCGCCATATGGAGGATATGGACTTCATCAAATGCCTTATCTATGCAGATGAAGCCTTTGGTCTTTCCATTTTCTTGCGCAATGTAAGTCCTATCTAGGCATTCTTCCAGCTGATCTTGCGGCCACGGGGTTGAAAAAGAATGGTTCTCTATTTCGGATATGCTTTCAAGGTCGTTCTTTTTTGCTTTTACAATTATCATTCCGTCCCGTCTTCGATTTCGGTTGTTTTAAACATTAGAAGCTCGCTGTATGCAGCTTTTGCAAGCGTCTTCCATGTTTTGTGCTTTGTTTCGTAATATTCGATCGCGATGAGTCCGTTCTTCAAGTCGCGAAGCACAAGGAACTGGTAATCGGATAATACGTATACTCCAAAATATCCCGACATCTTGAATTTTGCCGGACCCTTAATCGCAAAACCCGTCTTCTTCAGTATCAGTTCCCGTATCTCTGCGAAGCTTCGCATCTTTGCCGTTTTAATTGATTTGTACTTCCTGTGTTTTTTCTTGTGTTTTGTTTTAACGTTTTTGGCGATTTTTTGGGGTGGGGGAGGCTCTTCTATTTCAGGCATAGCATGAGCTAAGGGAGTTGTCCTATAAACCAAGTATTTGTAATCCGCTTTCTCGCCGCCAAAATAAACCGTGAAAACGATATTGTTTTCTCCTATGTTGAGCGGGATCGACTTTTCAAAAACCAGGTCGGTTGAAAGGGGCAGCCCCTCGCCGTTCAACTGTACCGCATTCGCATCGCCCATAAGCCTTCCTTTTATTGCGACCTGCTGGGCGTCAACCGAAAAATTATTAAAAATATTCAAGTTTGCAAAGGGATTTACCGGCGGTTTTTTCCTAAGAACGCTTATCGATTTATAGATATGTTCGGCTTCATAAATGCTTTCAATGGTTATTAAATTTGGCCCGGGCTCCAAGCTGTAAAGATATTTAAATGTTAAGCCGGGATCGATTATGGCAGGCTTTTTATTTATATTAATCGCAATGTCCCTTTTGGCGATGCCTGTCACTTCAACAGTTTTCTGGTATGTCTCAAAATTGTCCGCTGGAAGAAGATTTTCAATCGGGTTTGGCAGGAAAAACCATTTTTCCGGCAGGTAAAAGATATTAAAATATGTAGAATTATTTAAGGTTACAGGGTCAACGCCCGTTAACAAATTTATTCCCCATCCTTCCGCTTTATATCCAAGGCCGAAATAAGAATAATTTTGGGCGGCGTTTAAGGATTTTATCCCGCCTCTTAAAAAGATATTGTTTTGGAAGGCATATTCGAGGCCAGCGCTTGTAATTGAACGGTTGAAATTTGCGTATTTTTCAAAATCACCCGAAAGGAGCAATTCATGTCCTTCGGCATAGATTGGCGAATATAAATCCCCGATTATTTTTGCGGCCGTCCCTATTCTAATATAAGCGGGGATGCCTTCTTTGCCTGATATGCCTGTCCATGTGATTACTCCTCCGCCAAGCGCTCCGTTCGGAAGGATATTGTGCCCGGAAACCCCGGCCGAAAGCCATCTTAGGATTTTTGCATAGATGCCGGCATCAATGTCATATCCGGAACCTGTTTTGTCCACACTTCCTGTTTCGCTGAAATTTTGGTTCAGCAAATATTTTAAAGAGGCGCCTATCCCTATATTGCTTGAGATATCTTCTGGGAAAAATGGGACGGAGCTTAATTTTGAACTGAAAGCTAGAACGATCGTGCTTCCAGAGGTTTGGACAGTAGTCCCATTTGATGTCAAAAGCCCTTGATACATGTTCGAAGCGAAAGATAGCCCGATTGACATGTTGTTGCCCAAAGGATAGGCTTGGGAGGCCGAAATATTGTTCAAATCCTTCAGATCAACCGAAATTCCCTTCGCCCAAGGAAGACAAGCCGGGTTGTAAAATTGGGAATCGATATCGGGAACCGCGGTCATCGCTCCGCCTAATGATATTGCGCGGCTTGAAATGTCCATCTTGAGCGGCGTTATTCCGATCGGATAGAGGTTGGCAAATGCCTTGGGGATAATGACCAATGACCAACTCCCTATGACCAACAATGTAAATATTAAATATTTTTTCATTATGATCTTTATTGCCTTAAGTATAGGAAATTCCATGCATAAGTCAAACACATTTTTCTGGAAACCTGCGAGTAAACCCTGCCTGCCGGCAGGCACGGTTCGCGGTTTCCAGAAAGTGAAGCCGAGACGTTTAGTCTCAGGCTCACTAGGAGCTTTTTTCTGCTTTGAATTTAAAATGATCCATTGTATAATAAATCAGTGAAAAGAACCGATCTTATGCAAGGTGCCTCACTTGGCCTTGAGCTTGCGGTTTCTGTGGTCCTTCTGGCCTTTGTAGGCTACAAGGTTGATGAGTTCTTAAAAACAACCCCCTGGGGAATATTTGTAGGGGTAGTACTGGGCTCAATTGTCGGAATGTGGAATATTTATAAGGAAGCAAACAATATAAAATGAGCGCGACAGAATCGCACGGGCAAATGAATACGATCGAACATTTGGCGGCAAAAGATGTCTTTCCTTTGCACGCATTTGGCGTCGATATTTCGATAACTAACCAGATACTGGTTATGTGGGGGGCGATGTTCCTAATAATTCTTTTTTTCTTTATCGCCAGCCGCAAAGTAAAAAGCATCCCGCACAAAGTCCAGAATTTCGCGGAAATATATTTAACGGTGTTGTGGGAACCGCTTGAGCCGTCACTCGGCGATAAAAAATGGCTCCCTTTTTTCTGTGCTATATTTTCTTTGATCTTTTTCTGTAATCTATTGGGGGCGATCCCCGGTGCCACGCCGCCAACCGCAAACATAAACTTTACCGCATCTTTAGCTTTTGTCGTATTTTTGGCGACGCATATCGTAGGCGTTTACAAGCATGGGACCCAAAAATATTTATTGTCCTTGGCGCCATCAGGCATTCCTCTTCCTATACTTATCTTTCTTTTTCCGATCGAGATCGTTGGCCAGCTTGTAAGGCCGTTCTCCCTTGCGATCAGGCTTTTTGCCAACCTTTTCGCGGGACATGTGGTAATGTTAAGCATTGTAGGGTTGATCTTTGTATTTAAGTCGTATTGGATCATCCCTGGGTCACTATTCGGGAATTTAATTATTTCTTTGTTTGAAGTATTCGTTGCTTTTATACAAGCATTTATTTTTACTTTTTTGTCGGCTTTTTATATCGGTTCAGCTCTTAAGACGGAACATTGACCCCTAACCCCTTTTTCCCCTTCCCCCTTATTAAGGGGGAAGGGGATAGGGGATGGGGGTGAAAGATTGGATGAGGAATAAAGGAGGGGGAAAAATGAATTTTTCATATCTAAGTGCGGCGATAGCGATCGGTCTTGCGGCTTTGGGAACAGGTCTTGGTATCGGACTTTTGGCGTCAAAAGCCATGGAAGCCATGGGGAGACAGCCTGAAGCATCGAACAATATAAGGATCAGCATGATCATCGCAATATCGTTCATCGAAGCAATTGCGCTTTACGCGTTGGTCATAAGCTTGATCCTAGTAACCAAGTAGTAGGAACCGCGAGCCGTGCCTGCCGGCAGGCAGGGTTTACTCGCAGGTTCCCCTTAAAAAAGGGTATAAATTATGTTGGAATTTGAACCGGGTCTTATTATTTGGACGACGGTATCGTTCGCGATATTAGTCGCCCTGTTATACAAATTGCTCCTGCCTCCTTTGCTCGATATTATCGAAAAAAGGGAGGCGCAGATAAGATCTTCTTTGGAGGAAGCGGTGAAAGCGCAAGCCAATGCCGAAAACATGATCCTCGAGTATAAGAAGAAAATGGACGAGGCCTTCAAGGCTGCCGACCAGATAATCGAGAAGTCTAAAGGCGAGTCGCAGATCTTATTGAAAGAAGCCGAAGATAGGGCTAAAAAAGAAGCCCAATCGATCATGGACCAAGCACGGTCCGAGATCGAGGCTTCTAAAAATAAGATGCTCAAAGAGATAAAAGAAGTTGGCGCGGACCTTATAGTCCAGGCGGCGAGCCGCGTTCTTGGCCGTGAAGTCAAAAAGGCCGATAATGAAAGAATGATCATGGAGACAATTGGTGAAGCAAAGAACATTTGAGATAGATCTCGAAAAGCTATACGAAGTCGCGAAAAAAAACAATGAGCAAAGGTTGATCGAAGACGATCTTTATTCGTTCAAGAAAATTCTCGACGGCAATTACGGCGCGAAATTGCTGTTTGAAGATATCTCGATCGATCGGGAGAATAGGAAAAAATTTGTCGGCGAGATATTTAAGCCAAAGAGCAAAATGTTCATAAGTTTCATCGATCTACTGATAGAAAACGAAGAAATGGACATATTTTCAAGCGTATCAGAAAAATATACGAGATTTTTGGCGGAAAAAGAGGATTTGGATCTTGCCGAATTGATATTGTCCGAAAATGCAGCCCCTGCGATCTTAGGGCAAATAGAGAAATTTGTCGCAAATAAAGAAACAGGTAAGCGTTTGGATTTTAAAGTAAGAATAGACCCTTCAATTTTAGGAGGGTATATTGTTAAGAAAATAGACGGGACGGTCATCGACGCGAGCTTAAAAGGCCGGCTGGATCAATTAAAAAGAGGGATACAAAAATGAATGAAAAAGGGAATATTTCGGACATAATCAAAAAAAGGATAATGGATTTTGAATCCACCGTCAAAGTCGAGCAGATAGGGAAGGTCGTCGAATCCGGGGACGGGATCGCGCGCATCAAAGGTCTTCCGCAGGCTTTGGCCGGCGGTATGATCGAATTCCCGAATGATGTATTTGGGTTGGTACTTAACTTGGAGCGGGACGAAATAGTCGCGGTAATACTTGGCGCACACACGGCAGTTAAAGAAGGCTCTTGGGCTAAAGTTACGGGCCGCGTCATGCAAGTTCCGGTAGGTGAAGAACTGATCGGCCGTGTTGTTAACGGCGTTGGCGTTCCGGTCGACGGCAAGGGCGATATAAAAACAGATAAATTCCGACCGATCGAGCGATTGGCGCCTCAAGTCATCGAGAGAACTCCGGTTGTAAATCCTTTGCAGACAGGTATTAAAGTCGTTGACGCTTTGGTCCCCATTGGACGAGGCCAAAGGGAATTGATAATCGGCGACAGATCGACCGGCAAGACAACTCTTTTGATCGATACTATTTTAAATCAAAAAACCGAGAACGTTATTTGTATCTATGTATCGATCGGGCAGAAAACATCTTCTGTCTTGCAGATAATCGAAAAGTTGAAGCAAGAAGGAGCGATGGATTACACGATCGTAGTAACCGCTCCTGCATCCGATCCGGCAGCTCTTCAGTATCTAGCGCCATTCACCGGATGCGCTATGGCCGAAGAATTTATGTACAACGGAAAAGATGTTCTTGTGATCTATGATGATCTTACAAAACACGCGCAATCCTATCGAATGATCTCAATTCTTTTACGAAGGCCTCCCGGACGCGAAGCGTATCCCGGAGATGTTTTCTATCTCCATTCAAGATTGCTTGAGCGCGCGGCAAAACTATCCGACAAACTTGGCGGCGGATCAATGACGGCTCTTCCTGTTATCGAAACACAGCTTGGCGACGTATCGGCGTATATTCCGACAAACGTAATATCAATTACCGACGGCCAGATATTCTTGATATCCGACCTATTTAACGCGGGCATTCGTCCTGCAGTCAATGCCGGCGTATCAGTATCTCGCGTGGGCGGCGCCGCACAATCAAAAGCTATGAGAAAAGTAGCCGGAACTTTGAGGATCGATCTTGCCCAATATAGGGAAAAAGTCCAGTTCTCATTATTCTCCGAGGATATCGACAAAGAAACTAAAGCCCAGCTTCTTCGAGGACAGGTAGTGACGGAAGTTTTGAAGCAGGGAAAGCACCAGCCGATGCATTTCGTCGATCAAGTCCTTATATTGTTCGCGGCTGTTAATGGCTTTTTAGATGAAATTCCTATCCCTAAGATCAAAACATTCGAAAAAGACTTCTTGAACTTTATGAAACATTCATATCCTCAAATAATCGATGATATCAAGAAGTCAAACGATATCACAAAAGAGACAAACGCCAAATTGAAGGAAGCTATCACAAAATTCAAGGAAGGTTTTAATGTCTGACGTTTTAGCCCTAAAGAACAGGCATAAGACCATTAAGAGCTTGGATTCGGTCATGAGCGCGATCATGCTCATTACAGCGGCAAAGCTCCACAAAGCGAAGATCCACCATTTGCATACCGCAAGCTATGCGGAAGCCGTAAAAGAGATGGCCGAAGCCGTAATTTCAGGCAGTGAAACAGATAAAAAATCAAATGAAGTACTTGTTATTGCAATTGGGACCAATAAAGGGTTTTGCGGCAACTTTAACGACAAGATAGTCAATTCTCTTTTGTCTTTTAAGGCGCAGACTACGAAAAATATCTCGTTGTTCATTCTGGGAAAAAATCTCCGCAAACTATCCCGAAAAGGATTTGATGTTTTTTCCGAAGACTTTGATGTGATAAAAAATTCAAGCTTTGAGAATTTGGCGGCGGCCGCAAAAATCATTTTAAAATGGCATGAAGAAAAAAAAGGCGAAGTCCACATTGCATATAATGAATTCGTATCGATCCTTTCACAGAAGCCAAAAATAATAAAAATACTTCCGTTTAGGGGATCGGGGGAGCCGTCCGATCAATATGTTGTTGAGCCTAGCCGCGATGAAATAAAAGATTCTTTGCTTAACCATTATTTGATATCGATCCTATGCAAATGCATAGTCGAGTCGGAGCTTGGCGAACTTAATGCAAGGATGGTAATTGTTAAAGGCGCAACGGACAGCGCTAAAGACCTTATCTCCGAGCTAAGTATCAGGATAAATAAAGCAAGACAGGCAATGATCACATCGGAGCTCACGGAAATCACGAGCTCTTTTGAATCTCTAAAAGGGGGAGAAGAATAGACAATGGCAAATGAAGGAAAGATAGTACAAATAATCGGACCGGTTTTGGATGTGCAGTTCCCTCCAGGCAAAGTCCCAAATATCAGATCGACCCTAAGAACGGAAAATCCTGAAGTATTATCGGAAGTTTCAATGCAGCTTGAAGGCGGAATAGTCCGTGCTGTCGCGTTCCAATCGACCGATGGATTAAAGCGCGGAGCGAAAGTAATAGATCTTGAGCGAGTAGTATCCGTTCCGGTCGGAAACATTACATTGGGCCGCATGTTCAATGTTTTGGGCGAGCCGATCGACAATGGCGCGCCGATCGAGAACCCGAATTTAGCCCCGATCAGGCGTGATCCTCCTCCTCTTGAAAAAATTATCTCTCGCCGGGAGATATTTGAGACGGGTATTAAAGTTATCGATCTTTTGGCTCCATATTCCAAAGGTGGAAAAACCGGGTTGTTTGGCGGCGCCGGGGTTGGAAAAACAGTTATCATCATGGAACTAATACACAACATGGCAAAACAGCACCAAGGTATTTCAGTATTCGGAGGTGTCGGTGAAAGGACTAGAGAGGGGAACGATCTTTATCTTGAAATGAAAGAATCAGGAGTTTTAGGAAGCACGGCGCTCGTGTTCGGCCAGATGTGTGAACT
Source organism: Candidatus Saganbacteria bacterium (assembly GCA_016223245.1). NCBI lineage: Bacteria > Bacillati > Candidatus Saganbacteria bacterium. The sequence continues at coordinate 65,430 of JACRPL010000009.1, forward strand.
TCCGGGCGCTCGTATGATCGCGGGGCTTTCGGCCTTAACCCTTGCGGAATATTTCAGGGACAAAGAGAATAAGGATGTCCTTTTCTTTGTCGATAATATTTTCCGATTCGTTCAAGCAGGATCGGAAGTATCCACACTTTTGGGCCGTCTTCCATCGGCCGTAGGTTATCAGCCAACGCTTCAAGCGGAGATCGGACGCTTCGAAGAAAGAATAGTTTCAACAGTGAACGGGTCAATTACATCGGTCCAAGCGGTCTATGTTCCGGCGGACGATATTACAGATCCAGCGGCGGCCGCGACATTCGCGCATCTTGATGCAACAACGGTATTGTCCCGCAAGATCGTAGAAATTGGTATTTATCCGGCGGTTGATCCTCTAGCTTCAACTTCGAGAATTCTTGATCCTGATGTAATAGGCGATGAGCATTACAAAGTAGCATTGAGAACACAGGAAGTATTGCAGAGATATAAAGAGCTTGAAGATATTATAGCGATCCTTGGTATTTCAGAGCTTCCCGAAGAAGACCAGTTAATAGTCCAGCGCGCTCGTAAGATCCAGCGATTTTTATCTCAGCCGTTCTCTGTTGCCGAAAGGTTTACAGGGATTCCCGGGAAATTTGTAAAGATCGCGGATACTGTCAAAGGGTTTAAAGAAATACTTGAGGGTAAGCATGATAATTTACCTGAACAAGCTTTCTACATGGTTGGAACGATAGAAGATGTAATTGAAAAGGCAAAGACATTTAAAGCATGAGCCAATTTGAGCTAAAAGTATGGAGCCTTGAGAAAGAATTGTTCGGGGGACAGGTTAAAAGCTTGAAGTGTAAAGCGATCGATGGATGGGTTGAGATAGAGCCAAAACATGTGCCATACATCAATGAGCTTCAAGAGGGCAAGATCGAATTAATATTGCCTGACGGAACTATAAAACATTTTGATTCGCCGTCGGGGTTTGTAAAAGTCGATCGCGAAGCCGTGCACGTTTTTATTAATCCGAAACAGTAGCTCTCTTTATCTGCTCAACGCCGTTAGAGTTTACTTTAACATGATCAAAGTCTCTTCTTTTTCTTAGAAGCTCGTATTGCCTAAGGTTTTCTTTCTTATAGTGGACGAAATCATAATCCTTGACATCATATTTTGTCGCAAGTAAATGGGCAAATAACTCTTCCGCTCTTAAGTTTGTCCTTCCTTCGATCTTTTGTCTTTTGACTTTGAATTTATCTTTTTTAAGGGCTTCTTCCGTTAAGTCAAAAGTATTTCCTTGGCATATATGGAATTCGGTTTCTTTTTTGTTTGCGTTGAATTTTCTTCCACCTTCGTGGACGATCTTTGCGACCTCTTGTTTTACGCTTTTTGTCCGTCTTATTTTATCTTTTATCGCGAAAATCTTTAGGGATACTTCCCTGTAATAATCGTTCAATCCATCGGTTACAAGGATTATCATCCCGCCATATAAAGAACCGGCCCCAGAATCATCGACTTCCAGTACTTTTGGCGCCGGTTTTCTTTTGAAAAATATTGAAAAAAAATTGAACATGTAGATATTATATCATTTAAGTAAATAGTGTATCAGGATATCAGTGGGAAGATTATCAGATGATCAGGGCAACAGGCCCGAAACCTGATCCTAATCCCAATCCTGATCCTCTGTTGTCCCGATAACTTTTATTAATACTTCCAAATCAATACCGCTTATGGTAAGATTTTTTATAGGAGAAAATATGTTAAGCCAAGAAAAAATCAAAGAAATAGCCGAAACAATTAAAATAAAAGCTAATCCAAATAAGATATATCTTTTTGGAAGTTATGCATTGGGCAAAGCCACCAATTCAAGCGATCTTGATATCCTTGTCATCGATGATTCAAATCGAGATAAAAAAGCTTTGGCCTTAGAGATCAGCAAATCCCTTTTCCCAAGGGATTTTGGCCTTGATCTACTGGTAACTTCATCAAAAGGATTAAAGGCAAAAAGCGGGCTGAATTTTTGGCGGGAAATAACCATTAAAAGCAAAAAACTTTATGAACGAAATTGATATAAAAGAATGGCTTGTACTTGCTTCCCATGATGCCGACACTGCAGATCTATTGATCAAAGAAAAGGGCCATGCCGATATTATTATTTATTTTGCGGTTTACAATAAATTTTGCCGTATCAGCAAAATTGTTCATAAGCTTATTTAACTGCCCCAATTTAACATCGTGGCAGGCAAACAACTCGATCATGCAGCTTTTCGTGTATTCACAAGGGAAAAACATGGGAGTGTACGAATTATAGATTCCGCCCGCCGATCTGCCGCAATTACCCGATTCTTGATTACTTCGAGAGACCTGCTTTTATAAATGGCTGCGGGTATAAAATTGATCAGCTAAAAACTTAGATCATTCAATAATGTTCGGCCTAAGCTCTTCAGCCTGGTCGGAAAAAAAGTGTTTTAATTCTTCAATAGTTATCTGCTTGATCATTTTGGGCAAAGCTACGATCCTTTTGACCTTTGCGAGTTCTCCGCCCAGAAATAGGCTGCTTATTTTGACCGCAAATTTTTTCTCAGCGTCTTTACGGATATTCTCCAATTTCGATGTTTTTAAGATAAAATAAAGGTCGACGAAATCTTTGGGATCAAACCTGTCCAAAAGCGCCATTAACTTGTTGGCCGATATATCGCGCAAGCTGTCGATCTTTATACCGTCTTTTATTTCTGGCTTATTGAATTGCGCAAAAGGGTATCGACTGAATTCTACCTTAAGCTCTTCGCTTCCCATCTTGAAAAAAAAGAGATTTCTATCATACAATCGCTCAAATCGGACGGAAGCGGCTCCGATAGCAGTTTTCATTTTTTTCGCGAATCCGTGGAGGGATATCTTGTCCGGCTCGTCTGACGTGAAAAAATCCAGGTCATCTGACAACCGATGGTTTAAATAATAGGCAGACAGCGCAGTTCCTCCGCTTAAATAAAAATTGGCCAAGTTCTGTTCCCGGCTTACGGCATCGATGAATTTATTTTGGGAAGGGGTTAAAATGGCTTGTTCCATAAAAGAAGCTCCAGAAAATCCCTGCGGTTATCGGGTATTTTTAGTTTTGTGAAATATTTCTTTAGAAGATCGCCGTTTATTTTCTCGCCTTCATTTGGCCCGAAGTTTATGATCCTCTCCAGTTGCCAAACAGGATCAGCTTTCGCCTGATTATCATATTCTTTTTTCGCATAATCCCAAGTCATGTAACAATATTATCATGCGGTCAAGAAAAATACAATTTAACATAAATCGAGAGATCGGATCAATTACTGGACAGTTTCGTTGCAAGCTGGTAACATAATTCCCATGTTAATTATCTGGATCCAATTCATAATATGCGCGCTTGTTATTTTGTATGCGGGAGCAAATCTTTCCCGCTACGACGACCTGTTCTATAAACAGGGCCCTATATTGGCAAATGTTTCCCAAAACCATGTTTTTACAGCTCTTTTGGCTATTGTTTTGACCAGTATTGCAGTGGTGGGTCTTATATTCCGTTCGGAAAAAAAATTATTCTGGAGGATTTCATGGGATTCTATAGCTATAATTCTGACTTATTTTATTAGCATTTATATTCTTTACCGGCTTGATGGGATTATCACAAAATAATACAACCTCGCCAATAATCCTCATTTTTGCAAGTAATATTTGAAATTTCACTCGCAACGGTTTATAATTAACAAATATTATAATGAAACCTTTAGAGAAGCTATCATTTTTTGAAAAAATCAAAAGGACCTTTATCGGAGAAGCCAGAAATCCCATCGACCAAGCAACTATGCACAATATCTCATTGGTCGCTTTTTTTGCCTGGGTAGGGCTTGGAGCGGACGGATTGTCATCTTCCTGTTACGGCCCTGAAGAAATATTTTTAGCTTTAGGGTCGCATCATTATTTGGGTCTGATCGTTGCTTTGGCGTCTGCCGCTACAATTATTATAATCAGCGCGAGCTATTCCCAAATAATCGAGCTTTTCCCAAATGGCGGCGGCGCGTATTTTGTCGCAAGCAAGCTTTTGTCGCCAAAAATTGGGATGATCGCCGGAAGCGCTTTGCTTATCGACTATATTCTAACAATTACAATATCTGTCGCTAGCGGAGCCGATGCGTTTTTTAGCTTTTTACCGCCAAACTTTATCATCTTTAAGCTTGGTTTTGCAGTCTTAATTTTACTTGTCCTAATTATCTTGAATTTAAGGGGAGTCAAAGAATCTGTTGCCATATTAATGCCAATATTCTTGACTTTTGTCGTAACGCACGCGCTGGTCATTATTTACGCTTTAACAACGCATCTTTCGAATTTTTCGCAAGTTGTCTCCTCAACAAGATCCGATATTGGAAGTTCTGTCTCCGAGCTTGGGATATTCGGCGTGCTTTTCCTTCTTATGCGGGCATACAGTATGGGAGCAGGTACTTATACCGGTATTGAAGCCGTAAGCAACGGCCTTCCGATCCTTCGCGAACCACGAGTAAAGACCGGGAAAGCCACAATGCGATATATGTATATTTCCTTGTCGGCGATCGTATTGGGACTAATGTTTGCTTACACTTTATATCGGGTAGAACCCCAATTCGGCAAGACATTGAACGCCGTATTATTTGAAAAAGTAACGACCGGATTTGGACTTCCCGGCGTGGTATTTGTCCTATTAGCTTTAATTTCCGAAGCCGCCATACTTTTTGTTGCGGCGCAAACAGGTTTCTTGGACGGGCCGAGAGTTATAGCAAATATGGCGGCAGACAGGTGGGTTCCTAAAAGATTCGCTCTTCTTTCGGATAGGCTTGTCACGATGAACGGTGTTTTGATCTTGGGTGTCGCGTCAACTTTGGTTTTAGTCTTGACCCGAGGATCGGTCCGTTTCCTCGTTGTTTTATACAGTATTAATGTGTTCATAACTTTCTGCTTGTCACAAGCCGGAATGGTCAGGCATTGGTGGGAAGAAAAGTCAAATGGCGGCCAGTGGTTATCAAAAATAATGATAAATGGGATCGGATTGATGTTAACTACCTTTATATTGGTCATGATGATCGTAATGAAATTTGACGAAGGCGGATGGATCACTCTTGCAATAACAGGGACGCTGATCGTATTTATGATTATTGTCAAGAGGATATATGTAATGACCGATAAACAAGTCAGGCAATTGGATAGCATTGTAAATTTAGTGGAATCGACCCAGCTCATACCTCAAATAACACCATGCAGCGATACGGTTTGTAAATATGACCCGAATGACAGGACAGCCGTAATTCTCGTAAAAGACTTTACAGGTGTAGGCATCAAAACAATTTTCAGTATTTTTAGGTCTTTCGGCAATACGTTCAAGAATTTTATTTTTGTCCAGGTGGGCTTGATAGATGCCGGAGCTTTTAGCAGCCATGAAGATATGGAGAAGGTCAAAAATAAAGTTGAAAAAGAAGTCCATCGATATATCGATCTCATGAAAAAGTACGGGTACCACGCGGAAGGTTTTGGCTTGTTTGGAACGGATACGGTGGAAGAAATATCGAACGTATCGGCTCAAATATTAAAGCGATATCCAAATGCGACGTTCTTTGGCGGGCAGATCGTGTTCCCTAACAATGCATTTGTTTCAAAGATCCTGCACAATTACACCCTGTTTTCCATGCAGGAACGCCTTTATAAAGATGGCGTTCCTCTTTTCATCCTTCCAATTGAATTGACAGCGCAAGTAAGGGACTGATGAAAGCATTTCTCGCCTTAGAAGATGGAGCAGTTTTAACCGGCCAATCTTTTGGATACTGCGGCGCAGCCTCTGGAGAAGTCGTTTTCAACACAAGTTTGTCGGGCTACCAAGAGATATTGACTGATCCATCATACAAAGGCCAGATCGTCACCATGACTTATCCTCTTATCGGTAATTACGGTACAAACGACGCGGATATCGAATCAATTACCCCTCAAGTAGAAGCTTTTATTGTCCGTGAAAATTCAAAGATCGCTTCAAATTTCCGAAGCAAACTTAAACTCGATGAATATCTTCAAAAAAATAAAATTGTCGCGATCGAGGGGATCGATACTCGAATGGTCACGCGCAAATTAAGAATTAAGGGAGCCCTAAAAGGCTATATATCGACCACTGAATCGGATCCCGCAATACTTGTAGATAAAGCCAAGAAAAGTAAGGGAGTAGAGGGTGTCGATTTAGTAAAAGTCGTTACTTGCAAGAAGCCTTATCTCTGGAATGACTCGAAATATGCAGTTCTGCCCTCACCCTCATTCCCTCTCCCTGAGGGAGAGGGACGTCCCGAGCGACAGTCGAGGGACAGGGTGAGGGGGAGAGAAAAATATAACGTTGTAGCTTTTGATTATGGAGCCAAATTTAATATTTTCAACAGTCTTGTAAATGTGGGATGCAAAGTTACAGTGCTTCCTGCCACTGTAACCGCTGAAGAAGCACTATCTTGCAATCCCGATGGAATATTTTTATCTAACGGTCCTGCAGATCCTGCTGCAGTTACATATGCGATCGCTACTATTAAAAAACTAATTGGCAAGAAACCGATCTTTGGAATATGCCTTGGCCACCAGCTTTTGGGATTAGCTTTAGGCGGGAAGACCTACAAATTAAAATTCGGACATCATGGCGGCAACCAGCCAGTCATCGATCTCAAAACTCGTAAAGTTGCGATCACTGCCCAGAATCACGGATTTGCAGTTGATATCGATTCGATTCCTAAAGGACAAGTTGAACTAACTCATATTAATTTGAACGATAATACGGTTGAGGGGATGAGACACCTTAAGCTTCCAATTTTTTCGGTCCAATATCATCCTGAAGCGGCTCCCGGGCCGCACGACGCTAGTTACCTTTTTGATGAGTTTGTGGAGATGATGGAAGCCCAAAAGATCAGCAGAATATGAAAACAAAATACTTATCGAAATTAATTGGCGCAAGCGAATCAACCGGCATTGAATGGAAGCAATCGCTGTCAGAGATAAATGAAATTATACAAACGGCGGTGGCTTTTGCGAATACCGATGGTGGTCGAATATTTGTTGGGATATCCCCTGAAGGCAAGGTGCTTGGCGTTCAAACAGGTAAAGGCACTATAGAAAAATTAGTCAATCAGATCGCCCAAAATACCGACCCAAAACTCCATCCCAAAGTAAGCGTCAGGAAAATATGCGGAAGGGAAACAATCATTCTTGAGATAAAAGAATCCCGCGACCATTTGGTTTTGGCGTTTGGCCGGCCTTATAAACGCGTGGGAAAATCATCAATAAGGATAAGCAAGGACGAATATGAACGAACAATTATTGATAAGAATAAAGATCAAATTCGTTTTGACAGCCAGGTTTGCAAAGGCGCGGCACTAAAAAATATCGACCGAAATTTGATCAGGGAATTCATTGTTAAAGGGAAAACCGAGCGTGGATTGGATTTAAGCGAGAGAATGTCGGTTAAGGAAGTTTTGACGAAACTCAAGCTTTTAAAAAAGAGTAAGCTTACTAATTCCGCTATTCTCTTATTTGACTCCCCGCATAATTTTTATCCGCAATGCGAATTGAAATGCCTACGGTTCAAGGGGTTGGATGCAACAGAAGACATGTTGGATTTTAAAACGATTTTTGGAAGTATTATCAGCCAAATGCAGGAAGCGGAAAAGTTCATTTTTAATCATATCACTCTTTCTGCCTGGATCGAATCGGGGAAGTTGGAACGACAGGAGAAATGGGAATATCCGCCAAAAGCTATTCGTGAGGCTTTGGCTAATGCGATCGCACACAGGGATTATTTGTCCACAGCTAATGTCCAGGTTAGAATTTTTGATGACAGGATCGAATTCTGGAATCCGGGGAGATTGCCGGAAGGTTGGACGACAGAAACTTTGACGAGGAAGCATAAATCTCTGCCGCAAAATCCGCTGATTGCCAAGCAATTTTTTTGGATTAAGTATGTTGAAGAAGTTGGTTCGGGTACGAATAAAATAGTACGATGGTGCCGCGAGTGGGGTTTGCCGGATCCGGTTTTCGAGTATACGGGATCAAGCATCGTTGTGACGCTAAAAAAAGCCAAAAAACCAATTGGAGAAAAGAGTCGGAAAACTAGGGAGAAAACTAGGGAGAAAACTAGGGAGAAAATACTGCGACTGATAAAGAATGATCCAGCGATAACGACTCTGGCGATTGCCGAAGAATCGAAGCTGACGATTAAAGGGGTAGAATGGAATATTAATAAAATGAAGAAAGAAGGGCTTATTAAGCGCGTTGGCCCGGATAAGGGCGGACATTGGGAAATTATATAATTTGGAAACCGCGACGTCCATTCCCCGTAGCAGTGCTACTGCGAAGGATGAATTTAGTCACAGGTTTCCCGAGAGGATAAAAAGTTGCCAAAGCGTAATGATATAAAAAAAATAATGATAATCGGTGCGGGGCCGATAATAATCGGCCAAGCATGCGAGTTTGATTACTCGGGCTCTCAAGCTTGCAAAGCCCTAAAAGAAGAAGGCTATGAAGTAATACTTATTAATTCGAACCCTGCAACTATCATGACCGATCCGGATACCGCCGACAGAACATATATTGAGCCAATTACCGTTGAAATGTGCTGTAAGATAATTGAAAAAGAAAGACCGGATGCTATCCTTCCAACAATTGGCGGGCAAACTGCTCTAAATACGGCGATAGGCGTTGCAGAAACCGGAATTCTGGAAAAATATAAAATTGAAATGATCGGCGCCGATGTAGAAGCGATCAAGAAAGCCGAAGACCGCGAACTATTTAAAAAAGCTATGCAAGACGCGGGCCTCGATCTTCCAAAAAGTTCATTTGCAAAAACTATGACGGAAGCTATGAAAGCTGTCGTTGAAGTCGGACTTCCGGTTATTATCCGAGCAAGCTTTACGCTTGGCGGAACAGGGTCTCATGTAGCCCGCACAATGGATGAATTCACAGCGGCGGCAAAGCGCGGCCTTGACCTTTCTCCAATATCCGAAATTTTAGTTGAAGAAGACCTAACCGGCTGGAAAGAATACGAACTCGAAGTCATGCGCGACAAAAAAGACAATGTCGTTATAATTTGTTCGATCGAAAATATCGATGCAATGGGCGTTCACACAGGAGATTCTATAACTGTTGCTCCTCAACAAACATTAACAGATGTCGAATACCAAAAAATGCGAGACCAGAGCCTAGCCGCGATCCGTGCCATCGGAGTTGAAACCGGCGGAAGCAATGTGCAGTTTGCCGTAAATCCCGTAAATGGCCGCATGGTAATAATTGAGATGAATCCTCGTGTATCAAGGTCGTCAGCCTTAGCATCAAAAGCTACGGGATTTCCTATCGCAAAAATTGCAGCAAAATTGGCCGTTGGATATTCTTTAGATGAAATAAGAAATGATATTACAAAAGTAACTCCCGCGTCGTTTGAACCGACGATCGATTATTGCGTGGTCAAGATCCCGCGATTTACATTCGAAAAATTCCCCGATGCAGAAGCTGTTCTTGGGACTTCAATGAAATCAGTCGGCGAAACAATGGCTATCGGCAGAACATTTAAAGAAGCTCTCCAAAAAGGCCTTCGATCGCTGGAAATTGGCCGCGCAGGCTTTGGCGCCGACGGCAAAGATCCAATAAACGAAGCCTTGCTTATCGAAAAGCTAACAAAGCCAAATGATATAAGAATATTTTATGTGAAGCATGCCATTCAAAAAGGCATGACGATCGAAGAATTACATAAGCTTACGCATTACGATCCATGGTTCCTTCAGAATATGAAAGAAATTGTCGAAGAAGAGGCGACGATAAAGGGTCAAGGGGCAGGGGTCATGGAAGACAAAGATGCCATTTACCGCGCGAAACAATTCGGGTTCTCCGATAGACAGCTCGCGCATCTGGTTGGTTCAAATGAGATCACTGTCCGAGAAAAAAGGCAAAAGCTTGGTGTGAATGCCGTCTTCAAATTAGTCGATACATGCGCCGCGGAATTTGAAGCATATACTCCATATTATTATTCAACGTATGAAACCGAGAACGAAGTAAAGCGTTCAAAAAAGAAAAAAATAATGATCCTAGGCGGCGGCCCTAACAGGATAGGGCAGGGGATCGAATTTGATTATTGTTGCGTCCATGCGAGCTTTGCACTCCGTGAAGTCGGGATTGAATCGATCATGGTCAATTCAAATCCTGAAACGGTATCGACCGACTACGATACATCCGATAGATTGTATTTTGAACCGTTAACGCGTGAAGATGTATTAAATATTATCGATAACGAAAAACCAAACGGCGTCATAGTACAGTTTGGAGGACAAACGCCGCTTAATCTTGCACAAACCCTAAAGAAAGCAGGCGTTAAAATAATCGGCACCTCCCCTGAATCGATAGACAAAGCCGAAGACCGCAAACGATTTGCCAAGATGCTTAGAAAATTAAAATTGAACCAAACGGAGAACGGAACAGCTCTTTCAAAAGAGGAAGCCAAAAAGATCGCCAAAAAGATCGGCTACCCTGTATTAGTTAGGCCTTCTTATGTTTTGGGCGGACGCGCAATGCGATTGGTTTTTGACGAAACCGAGCTTGAGGATTTTATGACGAACGCGGTTTCTGTTTCATCCGACCATCCCGTATTGATCGATAAATTCTTGGAAGACGCGATCGAAGTCGATGTTGACGCGGTATCCGACGGGAAAGATACGATCGTCTGTGGAATAATGGAACATATCGAAGAGGCGGGGATCCACTCGGGAGATTCAGCCTGCGTCATTCCCCCATTCTCACTTTCAACAGAAGTCATACAAACTATAAAAGAAAATACATATGCCATGGCCAAAGAATTAAAAGTCATAGGCCTTATGAATGTCCAATTCGCGGTTAAAAATGACAAAGTATTTGTTCTGGAAGTAAATCCTCGCGCATCGCGAACCGTTCCATATGTTTCAAAAGCGACAGGAATTCCATGGGCCAAAGTCGCAACAAAAGCGATGGTTGGTAAATCATTAAAGTCACAAGGCGTTATAGAAGTTGAGATCAAACATATCGCTGTTAAAGAGGCTGTTCTTCCTTTTAATCGATTTCCTGGAGTTGATGCGGTATTGGGTCCCGAGATGAAATCAACGGGCGAGGTTATGGGAATAGACGATGACTTTGGCGCGGCATTCATGAAGAGCCAGATCGCGGCGGGACAAAATCTAAAACTTGAAGGAACCGTATTTGTTTCGGTCAACAATAAAGACAAAAGAAATATTGTTTATGTCGTTAAAAGGCTTGTAGATCTTGGATATTCGATCGTCGCAACTGTCGGTACAGCGAAAGTATTAAAGAAGAACGGGATCAAAGTCCGCGAAGTTGAAAAGCTAAGCGAAGGGCATCCTGGCATTTTGGATTTTATTAATAAGAACCAGATCTCGCTTATTATTAATACTCCCGGCGGCAGGCAAACAAGAATAGATGAAGCAAAGATCAGGTCAGCTGTTGTCATGCAGGGGATTCCGCTTATTACAACGCTATCCGGCGCGCAAGCGTCGATCAACGGTATAGAAGCTGCAAAAAAGAGAGGTTTTGAAGTTAAAGCCCTGCAGGATTACCACACAAAAACTGCTTGACAAGATATGCTTGCTATGGTATTATTTCTATAGGTCGAAGTTAATGGTAAATGTACATACAAGTTACATTGAGAACACAAGGATCTGCACCTACGTTGCGAGTTCCCTCAATTTTAGGGTCTCTTTCCCCATTAATAGCAGAAAAAAAATTCTAGGAGAAACACACACATGAAAAGTTTATTTGTAGGTAATTTGCCTTGGTCCGTTACAGACGCCGATCTTTCAGCGAAATTTTCTGAATTCGGGAATGTAATCTCAGCCAGGGTCGTAACCGATAAGTTTTCTGGCAAATCACGCGGATTTGGATTTGTTGACATGGAAGATGCGGACGCAGAAAAGGCTATAGCAGGGATGTCCGGCTATAAGTGGAATGACCGCGAAGTTACAGTCAACGAAGCAAGACCAAAGACAGAAGGCGGCCCAAGACGCGAAGGTGGACCAAGACGCGATAGCGGAAGCGGCGGACGACGCGATTTTAATCGTTTCTAAGTCTTAATTTAGTCTAAATAAGAGTCCCGATCGCGAATAGCGCATCGGGACTTTTTGTTTGCAATAACGAGCAGGCCTATAAGCCGGATTCTGTTCCTCCTACGCCGAGGCTTCGGAGGAGATGACCATCTGTCTTGCCTTTGCATTGCTGCAAAGATCTTTGCGGTCTACTCGAGATCATAACGCGCGGGCAGCGCTTTCTCTATTTGACCTTGCTCCAGGTGGGGTTTAGCACGTGACCGTCTCCGGTCAAACCGTCGTGAGCTCTTACCTCGCGTTTTCACCTTTGCCACTAAAGCTTTAGGCTCTAGTTCGGCCGTGTATTTTCTGTGCCACTTTCCTTCGAGTTTCCTCGAGTTGCCGTTAGCAACCACCCTTGCCCTAGGAGTCCGGACTTTCCTCCCTGAGCGACGCCGCTTGCGGCGGAGTCGAACGGGCAATCATCCAGCCTGCTCATATATTATTATACCAGATTTATATTGAAAAATGCTGATTTATTTAGAAAACAAGGGCGAATCTTTCTTGTCATGCGCGTCAATCCCGATATTGGACAATAGATCCGCTTCTTTATTTTTCTCGCGAGCTATATGGACGGCTTTAAAATGTTTTAATTTTCCGGCTAATCCCAATATTTGTGAGTGTAGAGGCTGGAGGCCTTCATTTTTGACCTTATATTCCCCTCGGATCTGCTTTATCAATAGTTCCGAATCGGCATAAAGTTCGATATCGGATGCGCCGAGGATCAAGGCCTCTGTTATTCCTCTTAAACAGGCAGTATATTCGGCAATATTATTTGTAGAATGCCCGATATAATCGGCGATCTCGGATACGATCCTTCCGTTTTTTTTTATTACGATCCCGATCCCTGCAGGCCCCGGATTCCCCCGAGACGCACCGTCCGTAAATATTTGAACTTTCATGATATGCATTATCGCATAAAATCAATCGGCTTGCCTTGTCATTTGTGGCTGATTATGTTAATATTTTTTTTGCCTCACCAATGATAAAAAAAGATGAGGAAAAAGAAAGGAAGCGCAAAAATGTTTAGACCTGCTTTGAGCCTCAAAAGTTTCTTGATGTCCTTGGCCCTCTTATTCTCGGGTCTTGCCGGAATGTCATTCGCAGGGGAGACCGATCTTATCGTCCCAAATTTGAGCTTGGTCAAATTCTTGGGCGTCGACGGGCATTCACTGCTTTTATGGGGCATGCTTGTTTGCGTCTTCGGATTTATTTTCGGATTGGTGCAATTTATTGAGATATCCAGGATGAAAGTCCATAGGCTTATGAAGGAAGTCTCCGAGCTTATTTTTGAAACTTGTAAGACATATCTTTTTGAACAAGGCAAATTCATAGTAACACTCGAAATACTTATCGGTTTTGTCATAATCGCATACTTTGGGGGCCTTCGGCACTTTGTAGCTACAAAAGTGCTTGTCATCCTTTTATCAAGCATTCTAGGCATTGCCGGCAGTTATTTTGTCGCGTGGTTCGGCATGAGAATAAACACGATGGCCAATTCCGCTTGCGCTTTCGCGAGTTTAGAAGGCGAACCTTATCCTGTTTACGAGATCCCCGTCAAAGCCGGGATGAGCATAGGAATGCTTCTTGTTAGCATTGAGTTGTTCATGATGCTTGGCATATTGCTTTTTATCGATCCAAGCTACGCGGGATCGTGTTTCATCGGTTTTGCCATAGGTGAATCGCTTGGAGCTACTGTGCTTAGGATCGCGGGGGGTATTTTTACAAAGATAGCGGATATCGGCTCCGATCTAATGAAGATCGCTTTCAAATTAAAAGAAGATGATCCCCGCAACCCCGGTGTTATTGCCGACTGCGTCGGAGACAATGCCGGAGATTCCGTAGGGCCAACGGCCGACGGATTTGAAACATACGGCGTAACAGGCGTTGCTCTTATTACATTTATTTTGATCGCCATCAAAGACCCTGCATTCCAGGTCCAGCTTTTGGTCTGGATCTTCTCGATGAGGGTCATTATGATAGCCGCGAGCGCCATATCCTACTGGATGAACGGTTTCTTGGCGGCAAGGCGTTACGGGCTTGCAAAAGAAATGAATTACGAAGCGCCTCTTTCTTCGCTTGTTTGGATCACATCCATTATCTCTATCATTATGACATTCTTATTCTCTTATCTTCTTATCCCTGAACTCGGCGGCGGGGCACTTTGGTGGAAACTGGCAAGCATTATCACATGCGGAACGATTGCGGGGGCCATTATTCCCGAGCTTGTCAAATTCTTTACTTCTACCGAATCTTCTTTTGTGAACAATATTTTGCAGTTCTCCAAGAAGGGCGGAGCATCCCTTAACATACTTTCAGGATTAACAGCCGGGAACTTTAGCGCGTACTGGATGGGGATGGTATTTATGTTCCTCATGGGAATCGCTTATCTTTTCAGCTTGATGGGTTTAGGTTCTCTTATGATCAATCCCGCTATTTTCGCTTTTGGCCTGGTTGCTTTCGGGTTTCTCGGTATGGGACCGGTCACTATTGCTGTTGATTCGTACGGGCCAATAGCCGACAACGCGCAATCGATCTATGAGCTTTCTCTTATCGAAAAACATCACAATGTTAAGGACGAGATCTTCAAAGATTTCGGTTTTGTCCCGGATTTTGAAAAAGCGAAGCATCATCTCGAATCAAATGACGGGGCGGGAAATACATTTAAAGCTACGGCAAAACCAGTTCTTATAGGCACTGCTGTCGTTGGCGCTACAACAATGATCTTTTCGATAATTATGATTTTGACCCATGGCTTGACTTTGAATATCGATAAACTTTCGATCATATATCCTCCATTTTTCTTGGGATTGCTTGCTGGCGGCGCAGTCATTTATTGGTTCACGGGAGCATCGATCCATGCGGTAACTGCAGGAGCCTATCAAGCAGTCGCTTTCATTAAAGACAACATCAAGCTTGCCGAAGAGCATGGGAATAAGGCGTCGCTTGAGGACAGTAAACGAGTGGTCGCAATATGCACGAAATTCGTACAAAAAGGCATGATAAACATTTTCCTTGTCATCTTGTTCTCGACTTTGGCGTTCGCATGCCTTAACTCTTTCTTATTTATAGGATATCTGGTTTCTATCGCTTTATTTGGCCTTTTCCAAGCCATCTTTATGGCGAATGCCGGCGGCGCTTGGGATAATGCCAAAAAATTGGTTGAAGTAAAATTTCGCCATATGAAGGGCACGGAGCTTCATGACGCGACAATTGTAGGTGATACTGTAGGCGATCCGTTCAAGGATACGTCATCGGTTGCGATTAACCCATTGATCAAATTCACGACATTGTTCGGGTTGCTCGCGATCGAAATTGCGATAGAATTGAGCCGTGCGACAAATCTGATATTGTCGACAATATTCTTAGTGATCTCATTCATATTTGTTTACAGGTCGTTTACAGATATGAAAATTGCGGATATCGACTAGTTATCGCGTAGGCACCCCTCTTAGGGGTGCAAAAGAAAGAACCGAGCCTAAGAGGCTCGGCTACGCGGAGTTATTTTAATGCCTTAATAAATTTCTCGTAGGGCAGGGTATTTAATATATCTTGTTTTTCCAGCCATCCGCGCCTTGCGACCAGTACACCGTACTTCATCAGATGGAGATGTCCTGTTCGATGCGAATCGGTTGAGATGATCATTTTAACTCCGAGCTTCTTTGCTCGCATGCACCAAATATCGGTTAGGTCCAGCCTGTTAGGATATGAATTTATCTCAACTGCAGTACCTGTTTTTTTACATGCTTTCAAAACTTCTTCCATATCGACATCGTATGGAGCCCTTTCTCCAATGAGCCGTCCAGATGGGTGGCCTAAAACTTTTACATATGGATTATTTACGGCTTTAATTATCCTTTCGGTTATTTTATCTTTTTGCATCTTGAAGTTCGAGTGCACAGAGGCAATGACAAAATCGAATTGTTTTAATATTTCGTCTTTGTAATCCATGGATCCATCAGGCTTAATATCGCATTCAACGCCTGCCAAAATATGGATCCCATGAATATGCTTTGCCGCATCTTTTATTTCTTTTATTTGGGCAAGGGCTTCGATTGAAGTTAATCCTCCCGCAACCCGAGTCGAGACCGAATGGTCTGTAATTGCAATATATTCATAACCTATTTTTTTCGCGGCTACAGCCATTTCTTCTATTGTGTTTGAACCATCGGATGTTTTCGTATGCATGTGCAGGTCTCCGCGGATATCTTTTAGTTCAATAAGTTTCGGAAGCTTTCCTTCCTTTGCCGTTTCGAATTCTCCTCGCATTTCGCGAAGTTCGGGCGGGATAAAATCAAAACCGAATTTTGTGAACATATCTTCTTCCGTTTCCCCGCCGATCTGTTTTCCTTTTTTGTCGAAGATGCCGTATTCATTGATTTTCCATCCTTTTTCTTGGGCAAGCTGTCTTATATGTATATTATGTCCTTTTGATCCTGTAAAATAATGCGCCGCCGCGCCAAAACTTTTTTTGGGCACAACTCTTAAGTCGGCTTGCATGCCATTTTTCATGATAACAGAAGATTTGGTTTCGCCGCGGGCGAGGACCCTATCCACAAGTGTTAGTTTTGTGAATTTGTCAATTATCTTTTCAGGTTTTTTTGAAATTACCAGTATGTCTATATCGCCTATAGTTTCCTGTCCGCGCCGAAGCGATCCGGCAACCATTATGTCATCTATTTCTTCAACATCTTTCAGTTCCTTTAACAGCGCTTCGGCATATTCGGTCGCTTCCGATATCAAAAATCTTCCGTGTGCTTTCTTTTTGAGCTCGATGCCTTTTTTAATGTTTTCTATCTTTTTTTCTTTGAATCCGGGGATGTCCTTTAATATCCCATTTTTTATCGCGGCTTCAAGCTGTGCGGGGGACGAAATCTTGAATTTTTTATGGAGCAGCATTGCGGTTTTGGGACCTAGCCCCGGTATCTCCAATAGTTTTATGAAATCCGGCGGGAATTCTTTCAGGAGCTCCTTGTATTTTGTGATCTTGCCGTGTTTTATCAGTTCTTCAATATGTTCGGCAATGGATTTTCCGACCCCGGGGATCTCTTCAAGGGCTTTTAATCCCCCCGAATCGTATAGATCGTTAATGTTTTTTGAAAGGCTTTCGATCGATTGCGCGGCTCTTTGGTATGCTTTTATTTTAAAAGGGTTTTTGCCTTTTAATTCAAGAAGTTCGGCGATCTGTGAAAATATTTTTGATATGCCCAAGTTTTCCATAAAGGTATTTTATCAGAAAAACAAGTGAAATTCCCGCGGGTAAATGAAAGGGCCTTTACCGTCTCATGATGAAGCCGTGAGAAAGATCTTTAGGCCGAGAAAAAACTCGATCGAGATAATGGTCGAGAATTAAGACGACAAAGCCATTGTATTGCCGATTATCAGCATATTTTTCTTCGATTCCCTGATTTTGGAAACACTACGCCTATTTGTTAATGAGCCACAAAAGTCTTGACAATTGTACTGCTATGGCGGTAAAATATGTCTTATAAGAAGGGATTACATGGGAAAACCAAAAGAAACGCATGAAATTACTGCTATGGCGGTAAGAAACGCCGGTGAAATCGGGGAAATTGTCAGGTTACACAGAGAAAAAGCCAATTTGACACAATTGGAACTGGCGGAACTATCGGGAGTAGGGAAAACAGTAATTTTTGATATTGAAAAAGGGAAAACAACCGTAAAAATTGCAACCTTATTAAAGGTTTTTAGATCTCTGAATATTTCTATGGCTTTGGGTGGTCCGATTTTGATGGATTTTAAATGAGAAAAGCAAATGTGTATTTTTTAGGGGTATTAGCCGGGATCCTTGAAGAAATTGAAAAGAACAAGCGCTATAAATTTGTTTATGAAAGCGGCCAGGCCAAAGATTCAATATCTTTGACCATGCCGGTAAAACAAAATGAATACATCTTCGAATGCTTTCCTCCGTTCTTTGACGGCCTGTTACCTGAAGGAATGATGCTTCAAGGGCTTATCCGAAGATTAAAGATAGATAGCAATGATCTTTTTGGGCAACTTATGGCAGTGGGCCACGATATGGTCGGCGCGGTGACGGTTGAGGAAAGAATATGAATCGATGCCCAATCACCTATGAAGAGTGCGGTCATGAAAAGTATTCAAAAAACGGGTTAAAGCTGTTGTCCCCGGGCCTTTTAGCTCTAAATGATTTTCCTTATTCCGCGAAAGAACAAATTGACGAGGCCGTCGCCAGAGCTGAAAAAATGTCCATCCAGGGGATCCAGCCAAAATTGAGCGTGAGGCTCAATATCAGGGAACAAATCTTTGAAGTAGTTGATGCCGGAGGCAATTACATCATCAAGCCGCAGCATGAACATTATGTTGATCTTCCCCAAAATGAAGACCTGACGATGAAACTCGCAAAAACCACAGGGATAGAAACTCCGCTTCATGGAATGGTTTATTCAAAAGACGGTTCTTTGTCATATTTCATTAAGAGATTCGACAGGCTGCCCAAAAATAGAAAAGTTCCGCTTGAAGATTTCGCGCAGTTGGCGGGCAAAAGCCGGCAGACAAAATACGATTGTTCAATGGAAAAAGTAGCGGAAATTATCGAATCTTATTGTACTTTTCCCGCAATTGAGAAAATTAAATTGTTCAAACTGGTGCTTTTTAACTATCTAGTCGGGAATGAAGATATGCACTTGAAGAATTATTCTTTGATCAGGATAGACGGCAGGATCCAATTATCGCCTGCGTATGACCTTATCAATACCACCATAGCGATAAAAGGGGCTACCGAAGAACTCGCGCTTACTCTCGCGGGCAAAAAAAAGAATATTAAAAGAGGGGATTTGTTTGAGTATTTCGCGCGGCAAAAACTGGAACTTAATGACAGCTCCATAACGGGGGTTGTGAACGATTTGCGCACAGGGATCGATAAATGGCCGCAAATAATCGGGAGCAGTTTTCTTTCTTCGGACTTTAGAGAGAAATACATCCGCTTGTTCAGAGAACGATCCGGAAAAATCTTTGCCGCCCCGGGGACAAAAGATATCGGATATTTCAGAGTTTAGCATGGGGATATTATACAGGAAGAAAGGCCGGCATTTCCATGAGAATATGATGACTAATAATGTTAGTCATATGACTAAATAAGTTAGTCGTTGTAATATATATGGCATCTTGTTATAATTAAAACATGCTTGAGCCGATATTGGGAAACATTGTTAAAGAAAAAATATTGCTGATATTGCTTACGCGGAGAGAAGCCCACGCTAGAGATATTTCTTCTGTGTGCAGCATGCATTTGCTGTCGGTCCAAAACCAATTAAAAAAGCTGGAAAGGGGAGGGGTCCTGTGTAGTTCTATGAAAGGGAGGACGAGATTATATGAATTTAATCCCCGTTATCCATTTATTGAAGAATTAAATAACTTATTAAAAAAAGCGCTGTTATTTATTCCAAAAGAAGAAAAGGAAAGATATTATTCTGCCAGGATGCGCCCAAGGCGAGCCGGAAAACCGATTTGAAGAAACGCCTAAATTACAAGACGATCCCAATTAAAAAACTGGCGATATTGATATCGTCCCAATTGAAGAAGAACGGGATCGAAGTGGTATTGACAGGCGGCGCCTGTGTCACGATATATACAACAAACGAATACCAATCCATGGATCTGGATTTTGTCGCGAACGGGATCGAATACCAGAAAAAAGCGATCAAAGCCTCGATGGAGGAAATAGGGTTTAAGTTAAATGCCCAGAATTATTTTGCAAGGAGCGATTGCCCGTTTTTTGTTGAATTTTTGCCGCCGCCATTGTCTATAGGCAAAGAGCCCGTAAAAGGGATAAAAACAATTAGATCCGGGACCGGAATATTATTTTTGTTAAGCCCGACTGAATGCGTAAAAGACCGGCTTGCCGGATTTTATTTTTGGGATGACATGCAGTCATTGGAACAGGCAAAAATGGTTTCTAAAAAGCACAAGATAAATTTCAATGAGTTGGCGCGCTGGTCGAAAATTGAAGGTAAAAAATCCAAATACGATATATTTCTGCGGTTTATTGGCAAGAAAGCAAAGAAAACCCTCTCTTAATTTCAGGATTTAACGCCGGAAGCTCGGCGATCTGCGAAAATATTTTTGATATGTCCGAGTTTTCCATAAATGTATTTTATCAGAAAATAAATAAAAATAAATAAGTTTTAGGCAATCTGGGGACATGGTGACCCCTCTCACAATTCTTTACCCCATTAATAGTATTTAAATATATATGGAAGTTGTCGTCAAGGATAATTGGAGGCAGAGTTAATAGGTCGACATCAACTTTTCCATGTTCTTCCGCA
>JACRPL010000010.1 GCA_016223245.1 Candidatus Saganbacteria bacterium
AGTTATCCCTTAGGCCGCAATCGCGGCCGGTTCTAAAGGCGGCGGGGCAAAAATCTTTTTGAGATTGTAAGACATGTAAGTCAGCAATGATTGGGCATGGGTCTTGAGTAATCCCCAGTAGCGGCATCGTTTGAGGCGATAACTGCGCTTGCCTACCGCAAAAGGTTTCTCGCAAATCGGCCGCATATTGCGGGCATAAACATAATCGTCATTGCTTTCCTTCCATTGCTTCCAGAAATCCTGATTGTTTTTCGGGATAACAAAATCAATGATGTTGAGATTTTGAATTTCTTTTTCTCTGCCGCCATAGGCCTTGTCGGCAGTAATGGCAAGAAGGTTCTCCTGGAGCAGGGCTTTGCCCAAAGCCAGCAGGTCAGGGAAAGGCATAACATCGTGAACATTAGCCGGAGTGGTTTGAACCGCAACGACCAGCTCTGAATGAATATCGGTGATTTGATGGGACTTGTAGCCATAATATTTTTGATCCCCTTTGGCGCCAAAGGCCGCTTCTTTGTCCGGGCTGTTCCTGTCAATGTAATCTTTGTCATCCTCGTCTTCTTTTTTCTTGGCCCAGCGGGAAAGATTAACCTTGGCTTCGATAACGGTAGAATCAGCTCCGCCCAAGCAATCTTTGAGAAAGCCCTTTTCTTGGGCATAGAGGACGATTTTATGGAAAGCTTTGTCGAATAATCCTTTCTCGACCAGCATATTTCTGAAGACCACAATGGTAGAGCGATCCGGCAAATCATCATCAAAAGATACATTGAGGAAGAAGCGGAAGAGGATATGGAGATTGATCAACTCTTCGAGCTGATAATCCGAATTCAAATTCATGGCCTCCTTGAGGAAAAGTATTTTAAACATCAGGACAGGATCAAAGGCGTGCTGACCGGTTTTGCTGTAATAATATTTCGCTTCATTACGAATAAACGACCAATCGAAATCGACCAGTTTAACCAAGATATGGGACGCATAATTTTCTTTCACGTTTTTAGCAAACTCCGCCTCGAACAAATTACCGCCGAAACCTTTTAACTCTTTGAACATAGAAGCACCTCCTGGATTAATATGCTTCTATTATAGCAAAGAGCTAAAAACCCAGAATTGAGCACGAAGAAGAAGGTGCGTACGCATTGATTTTTTGGACAAAAAACTCAAAAAGATATTTTTATTGTATTGTAAGACAGGCTGGCATGCTGTAAGAGGCGATAAAAATCGAGCTTGAGGTC
>JACRPL010000011.1 GCA_016223245.1 Candidatus Saganbacteria bacterium
ATGATTTTTACTCTTTCTCGTTTAACCAGATCGCGTAGCCTTAAACCCTGTTCTTCCCATGACCTTTTCATTGGAATTTGGGTTAGGTTTTTGATGATTTAACGAAAGGCCTTATGGTTAGATTTTAGATGATTTGATTCGTCTTATTGCCATTACATCATATTTATGGTATACTTAACGCTCCTTAAAAAGGAGGATGTTTAATTGAAAGATTATGAGGCATTAATTGTAATTAGGGCGATATTGACCGACGATAAGGTGAATGCGCTTTTAGCAAGATTTGAGAAAAAAATCGCAGATAATGGCGGAGAATTGGTTAAAATCGAAAAGTTGGGCCAAAGGCGCTTGCCTTTCCGCCTAAAGAAACATAAAAATGACAAAGAAGGGCTATATACTTTGATAAAATTCAAAGGCGGAGGAAGCCTCGTTAGCGTTCTTGGCGAAGATTTTCGCATTCAAGAAGATATAATCAGGCACATGATTACAGTTGTTCCTGAAGCCGAAAAAGTGATAGCCGAAGAAATTGCGTTGCAGCCAGCAGAAGAAGGGATAAGTGGCCAGCCTCAATAGGATCATTATTCTAGGAGATATTCTTTCCGATCCGGAAACAAGATTTTCAGTTGAAGGGGTTCCTATGGTCAAGTTCGCTATGCCGATTAGCAGCGGATTTAATCAAGCGAATAATCAGATCGAAGTCGTATGTTTTGGCAAGCTTGCGGAAACAAATAGCCAATTAGTTAGAAAGAATTTGAATGTTCTGGTCGAAGGCCGGATACAAATAAGATCTTTTGACGACCAGGGCGGCACAAAAAAATGGGTGACTGAAGTTGTTGCAACATCGTTAAAGATATTGGGAGCCCAAGGCAAGCCCGAACAACCGGCAAAACTTGCCGTTCAGGCTGTTGAAGAAGCGTTTGGCGAAGAAGAAGTCGAAGAACTTCCGCCGGACGATCTCCCATTTTAATGCTTCGACAAGGCTCAGCATAAATATGTATAACAAAGTATTTTTAGTAGGCAATTTAGCCCGTGACGCTGAAGTAAGATATACTCCGGCGGGACTTCCTGTCGCGAAGCTTACGTTGGCCGTCAACAGGCAAAAGAAGAAAGATGGAAGCGTGTCCGAAGCGGATTTTATACCGCTTGTAGCCTGGAGAAAGCTTGCGGAGATTTGCGGCGAATATTTAAAAAAGGGAATGCCAATCGCCGTTGAAGGGAATTTGCAGGTTAGGTCATTTAAAGGCCGGGACGGGCAAGATAGGACGATGGCCGAAGTAGTGATCGACAATATGCAAATGCTAGGATCGAAGAAACGGGAAGGAAGCTCCGAAAATAAATCAGAAGAGGCCCCGTTCTAGTAGAAATTTAGGAAATATAAAATTAGGAGAGTGTTTCGATGGGAATGAGATCAAAAGCAAAATCAAGAGGAAGCGCCAATGACAGCGGGACTGGAAAGCCTGTAAAGCGCAGAAGAAAAAAACCTTGCATATTCTGCGAAGGAAAACCGAATTTGGACTATAAAGATATCCCGTCGGTTAGGAAGTTCTTGTCCGACCGCGCAAAAATATTGGCTCGAAGGACGACCGGATGCTGCGCTCTCCACCAAAGGATGGTCGCAAAAACAATTAAGCGGGCAAGACAGATTTCGCTTATTCCTTACACGCTGGATTAACGGAGGGAACATGAAAGTCATACTTATTGAAGAGAACAGGGTCGCGGACGTTGCCGACGGGTTCGCGAGAAATTTTCTTTTTCCGAGAAAACTCGCAATCCTTGCGACAACTGTAAATTTATCAAAATTCGAAAAAAAGATGCAAGGGAAAACCGAAGAGATAGCCGCGCAGAAAAAAGCTGCGCAGGAAATATCCGACAAGATCATGGCGGCAGAAGTCATGATCAAAGTTGATGCATCTGAGGAAGGAAAACTTTTTGGGTCGGTTACAAACCAGGATGTCATTAATGCCGTAAAGGACCAGTTCGGCGTCGAGCTTGACCGGCGCAATGTCAATTTGAACGAACATATAAAGATGATAGGCGAATATGTCGCGTCCGTTAAGCTCCATCACGAAGTTACCGCGCATCTTAAGATAAAAGTTGAGAAAAAATAGAAAGGCATCCGACTTCCCCCATCTTCCGGGAGTTTACCTGTTCAAAGACGAGAATGGCCGGCCGATATATATCGGCAAGGCAAAGTCATTAAAGAACAGGGTCTCTTCTTATTTTCGCAGACCCATAACGTCGCCAAAAACCGAAGCCATAATCAAGAACTACAAGGCGCTGGATTATATCGTTGCTGCGTCCGAGCTTGAAGCGCTTCTTCTCGAGAACAAGCTCATCAAGCAGTATAAGCCCAAATACAACGTTCTTTTGAAGGACGACAAGAATTACCCGTATATTAAGATCACGATGGGCGAGGATTGGCCGCGCATACTGATGGTCAGGAAAAAAGAAAACGACGGCGCTTTCTACTTCGGCCCATACGAGGGAAAGAGCGTAAAAGAAACGATCAAATTATTGGCCAGGCTGTTTTTTTTAAGGACGTGCAAAGAATCCCCGCTCAAGATGAGGGTGCAGCCGTGCCTCCAATATCACATAAAAAAATGCTGGGCGCCGTGCATCAAAGGGATATCGAACGAGCAATACCGGAACCTTTGCGCCGCCGCGATAGAAATATTAAAAGGGAATCTTGCGGCCTCGATTAGCGCGCTTAAGAAGGAAATGCTGCAGGCGGCGCTTATGCATAAGTTCGAGCAGGCCACAAAATTGCGCAATCAGATATCAGGTCTGGAGCGGATAAAAAAAGTCAGGAAATCCTGGATGCCTAAAGCAAGGGTTAACAGGGGGAACCGGGCCGCGTCCGAACTCGCGCTGGCAATAGGCCTCAAGCATAGCCCCGACCGCATCGAGGCATTTGATGTTTCAAATACTTCAGGAAAACAGGTTGTCGCTTCGATGGTTGTTTTTGAAGGCGGGGAACCATTAAAATCAGATTATCGCAAATTTATTATTCGAAGCGTTTCGGACCAGAACGATTTTGCATCGATCAATGAAGCGGTGTACAGGCGATATGCTAAAACCCTGAAGGGGAAACTGCCGATACCCGATCTCGTGCTTATCGACGGCGGGATCCCGCAAATTGGCGCCGCAAAAAGCGCGCTTGCGAGGGCACGGACAAAGGTCCCTTTGATTTCATTGGCAAAAAGAGAAGAGGTCATTTATTTCCCGGACAGCCGTCCGCCATTAAAACTTCCGTGCGATTCGAAAGCCCTTCTGCTCCTTGAGCGGATTCGGGATGAGGCGCATAGGTTCGCTGTCGCTTTCCATCGAAATCGGCGGAATAAAGCATTTTATGGAAACTTGTAATGAACATGCCGATTATGTTAAGATTTTAAAATGAAATCCCGCATTTATATACTGTCCCTGATTTTTGTTTTAGCGATATCAACAGCGGCATTTTCAAAAACAGGCGGCGTTCCAGGGGTGGCTTTATCCGAACAGGAAAAGCTCGAGGAAATACAGAAGAAATTGGAATTGAGCAAGCAGAAGCTTGTTGAAACAAAAAAGAAAGAAGAACAGGCGCTCTTCAAGCTTGTCGTCACAAAAAAGAAGCTGAACATTGCCGAGAAAAGTCTGAAAAAAGCGAACACAAAGATCACGCTGAACCAGGAACAGATACAAAAGCTGGCAGTGGACCTTAAAACGACCAACGACCATTTGCTTGTAAAATCTGCCCAGCTCAAGAACCGGCTGCGCGAAATTTACAAGAACAGCAGCGTGAATTATCTCGAACTCCTTTTTTCTTCGGCCTCCATGTCCGATTTCATCAACAGGTCGTATTTCTTCACGAAGATCATCGAAAAGGACGGCGGGTTGATCTCCGGCATTGCGGAGGATTTTAACGAGCTTAAGACCGACAAAGAGCATTTGACAAAAAAAACAAATGAAATAAAACAGCTTGCGGAGGAGATCTCGGCCGAAAAAGAAGTGATCGCGCACGAGGCGACGGAGATAAACGAAACTTATGGCGAGCTCAAAGGCAGGCGCGAAAACTACGAAAAGCAGGTCGCGGAGCTCGAAAAGAGCTCGGCTGAAATGGAAAAAATAATCCTCGCAAAGATCTCCGAGAGGAAAAAGCAGAACCTTTCCATTTCTGGCAATACAGGCGCGCTCGATTGGCCCATGCGCGGAAGGATAACCTCCAATTTCGGCTATAGAAGGCACCCTTACTTTGGCGGCGGAAGGCATATGCATACTGGCATGGACATTGCGGCCCCTTTTGGTGATATAATTCGGGCGGCGGATGGCGGGGTCGTCATCTTTGCCGGATGGTGGGACGGGTACGGAAAAGCTGTTGTCATCGATCACGGGAGCAATATTTCAACATTGTATGCGCATATGTCACGGATATACTTACAAGCCGGGAATGCAGTTAAAAAAGGCCAGATGGTCGGGCTTTGCGGCAGCACCGGATATTCGACCGGCCCGCACCTGCATTTTGAGATCCGCGTAAAAGGCAAACCGCAGGATCCGAGGAAATATTTGCCATAAGGAGCATTAATAAATGAAGATCAATAAAAGATTTGTTGCTGGAGTAATTGTGGTCTGTTTTATTTTTTCGGTCGGGTTTTTTATCGGGAAGCTCAAAGCCGCGGAAGAACTTGAGAACAAATTAGAGGTCTTCCTGCAGGTATTAAGTCTGATCAAAAGCCAGTATGTCGAAAAAAATCTTGATAATTCGAAGCTTGTGTACGGATCTATCCGCGGCCTGTTGAATTCTCTGGATGATCCTTACAGCAGATTCCTCGATCCTCAAGGATATTCCGAAATGCGCGTCAGGCTCAAAGGGACGTACAGCGGGATCGGGATCTATATCGGGATAAAAGACAACCAGATCACCGTTATTTCCCCCATCCCGGGAACCCCTGCCGACAAAGAGGGATTAAAGGCAAAAGACAAGATTATGGCCATTGACGACAAGGCAACCAAGGATATGGCCCTTGAGCAAGCAGTCTCGCTCATCCGAGGACAAAAGGGCACAAAAGTCAAACTTAGCATACAAAGGTTCGGCTTTAAAGAGCCAAAAGATTTTAGTGTTGCCAGGGATAAGATAGAGATCAAGAGCGCAGCATTCAAATTATTGCCGGATAATATCGCATATATCAAATTGAATACTTTTGAAAAGCAAAGCGCGCCTTCCGAATTCAAAGACACAATTGATAAGGCTAAGAACAAGAGAGCCAGGGGATTAATAATTGACTTGCGCGGCAACGGGGGAGGGCTTCTCGATAATGCCATCCAAATAGGGAGCATGTTCGTCCCGTCAGGCGCGATTGTCCAAACTGTCGACCGCGAAGGGAATAAGGATATCAAGTATTCAACGGGGGCGGTTATCTGGAAACTCCCAACTATTGTGTTAATAGATGAATCATCAGCATCCGCATCAGAAATTTTGGCCGGCGCGCTGCAAGACCATAAGATCGCGACCATTGTCGGGACTAGGTCGTTCGGGAAGGCGTCAGTTCAAACTGTGCGCGTCCTTGAAGACGAGTCGGCGGTGCTTTTGACGATTGCAAAGTATTTGACGCCGAACGGTACAGATATTTCAAAAAAAGGCATTCAACCCGACATCGCGGTTGTTGAGCCGACAAGTGAAGCGGAAGCTGTGAGGCTTGACCAAATAGGGCATGATACCCAGCTTGACAAGGCAGTGGAAGTATTAAAAAGCAAACTATGAGCCATCAGGACAATAATATAAGGTTAGACGCGTCAGGCATGCTTGATGTTGTCTTGCGTGCGCCCGCTGACCTTATCGAAACATATAAGATCGAGCATGGCCCCGGACCGCAAAAAAAGTTTGATGGGATTGTTATCGGCGGGATGGGAGGGTCGGCGATCGCCGGAAATGTCATCTCGGACCTATTTTCACAATCTTTAAAAATATCTATCTATGTATGCCGAAGGTACGTCCTTCCTGCGAATTTTACGGACAAATCCCTGTTCATTGCCATAAGCTATTCCGGCAATACTGAAGAAACGCTTTCAGCCATGAAGGACGCGGAGTCGCGGGGGATGCAGATCCTTTGCATCACTTCAGGCGGCAAGCTTCGGGATATCGCCCAGGACAAAAAGTACCAGCTGATCGAGATTAAAAAGGAACTCCAGCCGAGAGCCGCGTTCTATATTATATTGACATCCCTCCTTAAAGCGCTTGAGGGCTTAAAGATCATTCCTTCGCAGGGAACAGATGTCATCGAAGCGGCAAAAGTTTTGGAAAATATGAGACCGGAAATGCAAAGACCGGATAGGACAAATGAAATAAAACAGCTTGCCCAAAAAATAAAAGACAAGGTACCGCTTATTTTCACGAGCGCCGGCGTGACAGAGGCTGCCGGCCGGAGGATGAAAACCCAGCTTAATGAAAATAGCAAGCTATCGGCCTTTATGACGGTTTTTCCGGAGGTCAACCATAACGAGATCGTAGGATATGCCGGCCTCAAGAAACAATCAAGCCCTTATTCAATGATCGTCCTGCGCGATGAAGATGAGCATATCAGGATAAACAAGCGGATCGAAATTACCAAGTCTCTTATCGGAAGCAATCTCGGCGGTATAAACGAGATCAGGTCCCGAGGCAAAAGCAGGCTTGCCAGGATCCTTTCATTGATATTTTACGGCGACGTCTTAAGCGTCTACACGGCGTTTGCGCGCGGGATGGATCCCACGCCAGTTGATATCATAGAAAAACTTAAGAAGGAATTGAACAGGTGAAGGCAGTAATTATAGCCGGAGGGCTTGGCACCAGGCTCCGCCCTCTTACATATAATACCCCGAAACCGATCGTTCCTGTCGCGAACAGGGCGTTTGTGATCCACCAGATAGAACATCTAAAACGGCATGGGGTTTCTGAAATAATTTTGAACCTCCATTATCTTCCGGACGCCATTAAGCAAGTTTTGGGCGATGGGTCGCAATTCGGGGTCAAACTTTTCTATTCGATAGAAAGCGACCCTCTGGGCACGGCCGGAGCCGTAAAAAATGCTGAAGAATATTTTGGATCTGATCTTTTGATCGTTTTCAACGGGGACGTGCTGACCGACCTGAATATCTCGAAAATGGTCGATTTCCACAGGCAAAAAAAGGCGAAAGCCACTATCGCATTGACCCCCGTTGAAGACCCGACCGCATATGGGCTTGTGCTGACAGGCGAGGATAGCCGCGTAAAAGAATTTTTGGAAAAACCGAACTGGGAGAGGCTTGAGGGGATCGCAAAGTTCGAAATAAACGCGGGAACATATGTTATCGATCCTAAGGTTTTCAAGGATGTTCCCAAAAATACCCGATACATGTTCGAGCATGACCTTTTCCCCAAATTATTAATGGACCGCGAGCGGGTTTTTGGATATTCTTCCGCGAGCTTTTGGCTTGATATCGGTAATATTGCAAAATATAAGCACGCCCATGAGGCGATACTTAGGGGAGAGGTCGCCGTCAGGGTGCTTGGCATGCGCGAAGATGGGGCGTGCTTTATTGGGCGAGGAGCAAAAGTCGCAAAATCCGCAAAATTAATCAGTCCCGTATTGGTAGGCGAGGAAGCGGCAATAATGGACGGCGCAGTTATTAAGGATTATTCGGTTGTCGGCTCCAAGGTAGCAGTCGGGGCAAATTCCACGGTTGAAAACTCGATCATATGGGATAATTCAAGCATTGGCGAACACGTAAAGCTGTCCCAATCGATTGTTGGCTACAACTGCAGGATCGAGGACAATTGTTCGATCAGGGGAGTGGTTCTCGCGGATAATTCCTTGGTCGCAAAGGGGACGATTTTCAATGCTTAATGTTATATCCGGGAAAGAAATCGAGGCGGAGATCTTAAAGATAATCAGCAAAGAAGCTTTTGACAGATCAACAGAAAATAAAGTTTCAGAGATCGTACTTAATGTAAAAAACAGGGGCGACGGGGCTATTTTCGAATATACAAAAGCTTTCGATAATATTGAAATCAACGAGTTCAGCGTAACTGACCAGGAATTTAAGGATGCGTATTCCAATGTCGGCAGGGACTTTATCGAATCGCTTGAGGTATTGGGGAAAAATATAACCGAGTTCCATAAAAAAGAAAAAGGATCCGAATGGTTTGAACAACAGGACGAAGACGCCGTTGTCGGCATAAGGAATATACCGCTTGGATCCGCCGGCATCTACGTCCCGGGAGGTCGCGCGAAGTACCCTTCGTCGGTCCTGATGAATGCGATACCCGCAAAAGTTGCCGGTGTGCCAAGAGTCGTGATGGCGACCCCGCCGCCGATCGATCCGCATGTATTGGTTGCCGCGGCCGAGGTAGGCGTAAGGGAAGTTTATAAGATCGGCGGCGCCCAGGCGATAGCCGCGCTTGCTTACGGGACGCGTTCGGTCGCAAAAGTCGATAAAATAGTCGGTCCCGGGAATATATATGTCACAATCGCAAAAAAGCTTGTTTCATACGATGTCGGCATCGATTCTTTGGCCGGGCCGTCGGATATTTTAATAATCGCCGATTGCGACGCGGAGCCGCAGTATATCGCCGCCGACCTATTGTCGCAATGTGAGCACGATCCTCAATCCAGGGCAATTCTTGTCACTGATTCCGAGACCTTGATACCAAGAGTCTTAAAGGAGATCGAAAGCCAGTTCAAGAAATTAAAAAGGCAGGATATCATCAAGGGATCCCTTGATGACAACGGCAGGATATTCCTGGTCCACAAATTAAAAGAAGCAATAGATATCGCGAACAGGATCGCCCCCGAGCATTTAGAGATATTGGTATCGCCTCCTCAAAAGATATTTGAAAAAATAACGAACGCGGGAGCGGTTTTTCTCGGGCCATATTCGCCTGTCGCGATCGGTGATTACGGAGCAGGCCCGAATCATGTGCTGCCGACCAATGGGACAGCAAGGTTCTCTTCTCCGCTTGGAGTTTACGATTTTGTGAAAAGACAGAGTTTTCTTGGATATACAAAGGGCGCACTGAACAAAATAAGGAAATTTTCATCAAAAATGGCCGAAGTTGAAGGCTTTGACGCCCATAAAAGGGCTATAGAGATAAGATTTTCTTAACCCTCACCCATATTTTTCTAATTTGAATTCTTGTTGCTATTTACCCTCTCCCACAGGGAGAGGGGTTGATTGGAGAAAATTTCAAAAATTAAAAAAAATGGGTGAGGGGTTTAATGGCATCTATCGGATTTTCTCTTGATTCAATCCAATTTACATCCTTGAATCTTTTAAACCAGGTCATTTGTCTTCTAGCAAAGTTACGCGTTCGTTTTTTTAGCTCTTCGATCATTTGTTCTTTAGTAAAGTTACCGTCTAAATATTCAATTACTTCTTTATAACCCAAAGCTTGGAAAGACCTAATATCCTTTGGATAGCCTTTTGCCAATAAGCCTTTAACTTCGTCAATTAGGCCTTTTGCGATCATATTATCGACGCGCTTATTTATGCGTTCGTATAATATCTCTCGTGGGAGGCTTAATCCTATAATTGTGTAGCTTGACCCCCTCTGTCCCTCGACAAGCTCGGGACATCTCCCCCTTACCAAGGGGGAGAAAGAGAGGGGGTGTTTCTTCTGCAATTCCGATATTGGTTTCCCAGTAAGTTCAAATACTTCCAAAGCTCTTATTATTCTTTTTTTATCATTCCGATTTATTTTTTCGGCGGCGGCAGGATCTATTTCAGATAGTTGTGAGTAGAGCGTAGGAGTCGGGATGGATTCAAGTTCCTCTCTAACTTCTTTATTCGTTTCGACGATCGGGAATTGAAATCCTTCAAGTAACGACCAGAGATAAAGCCCCGTTCCTCCGACGATTATATACCCCCTCTGTCCCTCGACAAGCTCGGGACATCTCCCCCTTATCAAGGGGGAGAATGAGAGGGGGGGTATAAGCTTATTTACCTCTCCGACGAAATCGGAAACCGTCCATTCCTCGTTCGGATTTCTAATATCTATAAGATGATGAAGAATTCCCTGTCTTTCTTCGGTCGCGGGCTTTGCTGTTCCAATATCCATACCGCGATAGACCTGCATGGAATCGGCCGAAATGATCTCTCCATTTATTTTCTTGGCGAGTTCGATGGAAAGCTTTGTTTTACCGACGGCTGTTTGGCCTAAGAGGATAATGGGGTTTATATTTGGCATTATTTTGAGATCTGATTTATGATATTTTCTATATTGAAAACAAGATAAAAAGGGATCGACAATAATTTGTACTGAATTACATGGCTGTTAGAAAGCGAAAGGCTGTGCTCCTCAAGCGTTAATTGCCCGTTGTATATCCTTATCCCTAAATTTAGCCCGCTGCGGTACAGGAATTGATGGAGAGACTTTAATGAACCGTGGCTTCCCGCCTTAACCTCGATGGGGCACAAACGTCCGTTTAATTGGATGATATAATCTAGTTCTGAAGATGTCCCTTTCTCTTCCCGCGTCCAAAAAAATAAAGGCCGCCTATCTCGGGGATCTAAGGCGAGCAATTCTTGCCCAACAAATTCTTCAAATAGCGCCCCCTCAAAAAAAGGATTAATTAATTTGTTGTAAATCTGGTCTTTGGACAAATTGAGCATATGAGCGCAGAGCCCAATATCGAGAAAGAATGCTTTTGGGGCAGATTTTAATTTCCTGGTTAGCGGGGCTGAAGTGTTTACCGTAGGGAGGATCCTTTCCACAAGCATAGCTTCATGCAAAATATTAAAAGCCTCGGAAATGTTTTTTGATGCTGTATTTGTCCCTGATAGTTTTGAGTATTTTATCCTATTGCCTATTTCAAAAGGGACCCTCTCCCAAACAAGCTTTAAATATTCTACTTCTGAACTTTTTGAGTATTTCACAAAATCCTCTTTAAACGACAAAGATAATGCCGTATGGAATTCCCTGGCCAGCTTAATGCTTTTATTAGACATGAAGAGTTGTACTGCTTCCGGCATCCCGCCGATAACCATATAATCAGCCAAAAGCTTCAGTATCTTTTCATGGATAGGGGCTGCTAATGGCTTGTTGATTTTGCAGTTATTAATGTTTTCCAAAATAATATCTTCTTTTAAAGCATTAAGAAATTCAACAAAAGATACCGGATAAAGATATAGGAATTCAACTCTTCCCACCGGAAAGGACCATCCTTCTTTTTTCATCCTGACTTCTAATAGGGATCCGGCCGCAATTACGTGTAATTCGGGAATGTTTTCATAAAAATAGCGCAATAATCTTATGGCTGGAATTGAATTTTGTATCTCATCTATAAAGAGAAGCGTTTCGCCGGGAATTATCCTTTGGTTGGCCAAGCTTTCGATGCTTTGGATGATCTCGTCAATATTTTTTACTTCAGAAAAGATCTTATTTATGGCATCGATCTCAAGGTTTAATTCCACCAAATGTTTAAACTCTTTTGAAAACTGCCTAATTACAGTGGTTTTCCCTGTTTGCCTCGCGCCTCTTAAGATCAGTGGCTTTCTGTTTTCCTTGGTTTTCCATTGCAGCAGATCTTTTTCTATGTTTCTTTTGAACATAGAAGCATTCTACCAAAAGAATAGGTTGTTTGCAACATATGTTTACCAAGAGAATAGGTTGTTATTGCGAATTTTGTCTTAATAGACTCAATCACGTTCGTTGCGAAGTGCTATTAGCCTGACTAAATTCAATACTGCCATCGCAGTTGCCGCGATGTAGGTTAAAGCGGCCGCATTTAGGACCGATCGCGCCATGGGGATCTCGTTTACAGTTAAATAGCTTCCATCGGACAATAATTTGATCGCGCGTGACGATGCGTTGAATTCAACTGGCAGAGTAATTACTTGAAAAGCCACAGCCAATGAAAAAACAATGATGCCGATATCCATTAACATCGGGAAGCTAAATATCAAGCCCATAAAAAAAAGCGGGATGGCCATGTTTGACCCAAGCATCGCGGCAGGGACCAGATTGTTCCTTAAGGCCAATGGCGCATAAGCTTTTGAGTCTTGGATAGCATGGCCCACTTCGTGCGCCGCGACCCCGATCGCCGCGACCGAATTGCTGTTATAAACGGAAGTTGATAAATGGAGCGTTTTATCTCTCGGGTCGTAATGATCCGTAAGCTCTCCTTCAACTTGCTGGACCGGGATCGATCTTAACCCTGCAGCATCGAGGAGAGAACGGCTGACTTGTGCCGCCGTATTTCCGCTTGCGGCTTTAACTTCGGAATATTTGCTGAAAGTCGATTTGACCTTGAATTGCGCGTAAACCGCTAGCAGCATTGCCGGAATTAATAATATAAAAGTAGGATCGGAGTAAAAAAACATTATTCTTCCCCTCCTTTTCTAATAGATTCTTTTCTCAAACATCAAAAACGACCCTCGCTTTATTTTGTGTAAGTTCAAGCCCGTTAAAAGTCGCCTCTTTGATCGCCCTATGCATCAGGTGAAGCGATTTGTTGATGCGTTCGCCGTTTACTACAGCCTCAAGGCTGTTGTCGCTTAATCTTGTAATATTGAATTCGCGGAATAGCATATGTTTTGCGTCCTCAAGATAATTGAGTTCGTTAAGCCAGTTGATGAAGAGATCTTCGCGGTCGTCGCCTTTGACTTTTACCGTAAATGATTCAGCGGTTTTTACAGCTTGGAGCTCTGTCATAAGCGAGAACATGGCAAATGCGGCATTTTCGAAAACTTCTTTTATGTTCTTGCCGTGGGCAATGATCCCGATATCGGTTGGATGTTTAATAGTTTCAAATTTGTTGATCATATGACTTTGAAGCCGCCATGCTTCTTGAAATGCTCTACCAGTCCGCCTTCAGAGAGCAATATTTGCATGGTTTTTGGGAGAGGCGCTATCTTGATATCTATCTTCTTGGTGTTGTTCACGATCTTTCCGTTATCGAAATCAATTGTCAGCTCGTCGCCTTCGCTTATTTTGTCGGTATCGCATTCGATCGCTGGAAGCCCAAGGTTGAAGCAATTCCTATAAAATATCCTTGCGAATGATTTTGCGAGCACGACCGCAATATTCGCGTATTTAATAGCCATTGGAGCCTGTTCCCTGGATGATCCGCATCCGAAGTTGCGGCCCGCGACCAAAAAGTCGCCTTTTTTTACTTTTGAGAAAAATTCGGGGTCGATATCTTCCATTACATGCTTTGCGAGTTCAACAGGGTCTTGGATCTTGAATTTATATCGGCCGGAGATGATATAGTCGGTGTTTATATCATCCATAACTTTTAGAGTTCGGGCGCTACCTTTGAGTTCCATAATTGAGATAATTTTAGCATATAACTAATATTGAGTAAATAAGCGAAGAAACTTCAATTCTTCCAATATCCTGTCCAGGATTTCCATTTTCTTTTTCACTTCGATATTGTTGTTGAGGGAAGAGCTGCGCTTGACAGCGTCGTAGACCAGCCCTGCAGCCGCAATCAGCTCCTCAAAATGTTTCTGCTTGAATGAAATCGTCAAAGAATGTTTTTTCTTTAGCAGACGTTTTAAGCATTAGATTCCTCCTATATCAATAGTTTACTACTTCAAGAGAATATGTCAAAAGCGGACCTCTCTGTATTCCTTGCACACCAAGGGATTACGGACATAAAAAATAGTTTGCCTCATAGTGAAATTTTCGGGGGGGCTGTCGATATATATGCGGGCCAAAAAGAAAAAGATAATCCATGGGAAAATGGGTTGATTTTTCAGAGGTCTCAGAAGCAAGAAAGTGGACAAGCATGGGTAGGAGCCCTTATATAAATTATGTTATCCTTTGAAATTAATATTAGCCGCATTAAAATCCCTGGCCATGGGCGCTTGGCGTCTGTTCCGAATGCAAGGGAAGCGGCTAGATTTTTGGGCCAGTTTCGAAGTCAAACAAGGATTGACCTATCATCGACCGCAGAAAACCCAAGCTTTCCATTTCAACGGCTGGCCGATAAATTGCGCGATGTCGGGGTGGCTGGATTGGCCGTTAATCCCATCGAATACAGCGACAAATCTAAATCTGAAGAATGGATAGTTTCCATATTAAAAACAATTGTACGCCGACCTCACGAAGTTGCTGCCAATTTAGATGAATTTCATATTTCGCCGTTATTTTCTTATGTTGTTGACCCGGGGGATTTGCCCGCTGTCCATCAAGCTATTCGTCAGAGAAGATTAGGATTTCTGGAGATAGATGATGTATGGAAGCTGGCAAGCCCCTTTTTATTGCCTACCGAATTGGTTAAGATCGCAACCATCTGCAAGGGGCGCGGGATTGGAAAAGCCATAGGGCATCCCTTATTTCCATCCGAGGTCGCGCCCCGCTTAATTGTTGATTATATTGTTCGCCGTATGCGGACACCTGACCTATGGTTCACGGCAGACAAGATCGAACACCACATCGAACAAATCGGCGATGGTGATTTTTTTCGCTGCGAGACTTCTTCAATACTTGCTCTTTCAGTGTTATTGCGCGGCGGCTGGTATTATCTATATTTTACCGAGGAAGGTTCGCCAGAAGTCAGGTGGTGCGACGTAATCCGCAATATCCGCGGCGGTTTACTGGCAAAACCGATCGTAGCTAGGGAACAAATTCTTACCCTGCTCGAGGTTGAGAAGCCGCAATTAACTTGGCTTTTACGCAGGACAATGGAAGATGATTTTGAAAAAGAAATAACCTCGTGATATTTCTTATTCTTAAAGATACTTTCTCGGATCAGCTATCTTCCCTTCAATGACCGAAGCTGCCACTGTTGCCGGGGATCCCAGGTAAATAAATGAATTGACGTTCCCCATCCTGCCTTTAAAGTTCCTGTTTGCTGTTGAAATAACATTTTCCCCATCAGATGGCACGCCATTGTGGGTACCAACACATGGTCCGCATCCAGGTGTTACAGCGACTGCCCCGGAATCAAGCAGTGTTTGATATGTCCCATCTTTGATCATTGCCATCAAAATATCTTTTGATGATGGGGCGATTATAAGCCTGGAATCGGCATGGACTTTTTTCCCTTTTAAGATCTTTGCCGCAACTTGGAAATCTTCAATTCTTCCATTTGTGCAAGTTCCGATGAACCCTTGCTGGATAGGTGTTCCAATGACTTCGGTAATCGGGCAAACATTGTCTACCGTATGCGGTTTTGCGATCTGTGGGACAAGTTTTGTAACATCTATCTCAACTGCTTTGGCATAGACCGCATCTTTGTCGGCTTCGACAGGGTTTGGTTTTCTTTTTGGATGATGAGCGGCAACCCATTCCATGACTTTTTTATCAGCCTTCATAAGGCCAGCTTTGGCCCCGCATTCGATAGCCATGTTTGAAATAGTAAATCTTTCGTCAACTTCCATGGCATCGATTGATTCTCCGTAAATTTCGAGCACCATATAAGTCGCGCCATCAGCTCCGATCTGGCCGATTAAGCTTAATATTAGATCTTTTGAATAAATTCCTTTTGGCAATGCGCCTTTGTAAACAACTTTCATTGTGTCGGGAACTTTAAACCAAAGTTTTCCCGATATCATTCCGGCCGCGAGATCCGTTGATCCAATGCCTGTCGAAAAAACATTGATCGCGCCATATGTGCAAGTGTGAGAATCGGCGCCTATAACTAAATCACCTGGAACGACATGCCCCTGTTCAGGGGTTATCTGATGGCAAACACCGCATCCAATGTCGTAAAGCTTGATGCCTTGGTCTTTTATGAAATTTCTGATCTTGTGGTGGATCGCTGAAACGCCCGAATTTGGCGAGGGGGAGCTATGGTCGATGATTATCGCGATCCTTGACGGGTCAAAAACTTTTTTTGCCCCCATTTTGTTGAAAGAATCGATCGCAACGCCTGAAGTCCCATCTTGCCCGATCATAAAATCCAAATCGGCGATTACTATATCTCCTGCATGGGAATCAGTTTTGGAATGGTTCGACAATATTTTTTCAGCGATAGTTTTGGGCATAATAAATACTTTCCTCCCGAGTGAAATTTTTAATTTTGATTTAAAGAAAGAAATTTTCCTTCTTTTTTTGCTTTTTTCATTATTATGGATTTCTTGTCAATATTTTTAAATTCTTCCGGAGTATATCCTATAATATCCATAGGCACAGACCTCGTAACAGGATCAGCTCCTTGAATATGGGACAAGAGTTCCAAGCGCTTCATAAATTGCATTTTCTTAAAATCTGGAGAAATAACAATAAAATCAATATCGCTATCCTTATGCGTTTTACCTGTGGCAAAACTGCCAAATAAAAATACGCCATTCACCCTAATATTACTAGGAATATGCTTTAAAAAAGCATCTATTACTCTTTGTGGCTTAATTTTTTCTCTATCCATGAAAACACCTCTTTTGTTTTTGCAAAATGATAATCAGCTGTTTTTTTGTCGTATCGCAATACAGGGCCTTTATGGGAAATATCCGGATAACGAGCCGGCTGATAATGCGGATTTAATTGTTCGATATAATTTTTGAATTCAATGGGCGGGTCCAGCCCGCTTTCCTCAAGAAGAAATATTAAATTGTGGACTCTTTTGGGTTCTTTGCCCATATCAACAAGTATTGTTTTTAATATTTTCTCGATGGCTTGTTGGCAATGAAGAACAGCTAATTGATAAGAATAATGTGATTTTGGATGTAAAACTAGAACTTCTGCCGCTTCTAAATCTGCCTTTGCGTATTCAAGCCATTTTTGAACTAAATATTTCATAAAAAAACACTTCCCTCCCAGATGAAATTTCTAAAATCACTAAACGATAATATATTGTACCAGATTACAAGAATTTGGGTAAGCGCAATAATAGGAGGAAACAAAAATGGCAATTGGTGAAGGTGTCGTAAGAGCGCGCATAATTAAGTTCAGGGCTTATTCCTGTTCCTCCTGCGCTCCTTGAGCTTCGGAGGACGAATTAAAAATTACCCGGCTTTGGTGAGTAGTCCCGATCTAATAACGGGATTGAAAGCTAAAGCTGGGCACTATTTCTTCTCTTTCTTTAATTTCAATTCTTCTTCAACCATTTTGACTTTTTGTGCGATGTAAGGATCGAGCCCTTCTATCTGGTTTAGTTCCCTTAACAAAGCGATAGCTTTCGGCTGGCGGCTTATTTCGGCGAGCTCCAGCTTGGCGCGGGCTGCGAGGTCGGTATAAGCGCCCGGAAATTTAATGATTTCTGTTAACGTTTTTTCAGCTTTCTTAAGATCCGAAAATTTCGCCCTTCTTCTTAGCAATTGGGCTCTGATCAGCTTGGTTTTTAGCGCGACGTAATCTCCAGGTCTTTCCCTTAATAATCTTTCCGCCCTGTCGCACAAAGTTATCGCTTCGGTAAGTTTTTTCGGGAAGTGGTAGAGGACAAGCTCTGCTTTGCCGAGCATTCCGCGGGCTCTGAAATACCAATGTGCCTTTCTTTCTTTTATTAATTTTTCATGAAGGCGCATGGCGATCGTGTGATCTTTTGCTTTTTTATCGTCGCGAACAAGCCTAAGATCGGCTTCGATCGCGTAAGTTTTTGCCATAAAAAAATCGGATAGGTCGGTTTTGAGGTTTTTCCTTGCCGTTTCGCAAAGGGCCAAGGCGCTTTTTATAGCATCCGGCTTGATCCCGGGAGTTAAAAGTTCGGCTCGACCGATCTGGGCCCTGGCCCTCAAATATTCGGACCCGTAATTCTGCAGTATCTCGCTATATATCCCTTCAGCCCTTGCATAATCTCCGGGATTGTTGCGCCCGACCAGGGAGTCCGCCAGCCGGAATTTGATCTCCCCGATGTCCGATCTGAAAGGAAAGCTCTTAATAAGTTTTGTATCCCTTTCGATCAGCTTGTCGAGCTTTTCTTTTTCAGACGGGGCGGGGTAGTCGGTTTCCATCTGCATCGAGAATTCGGTAATTGGCGATACTATTGCCATTGATATTTCTCCTTATTTAATGTATTATATCATATCAATGCAACGCGATAAAGAGCTAGCAGAACTTGAGAAAAAACTTGGAATATCCTTCCTGAATAAACAGCTTTTGAACCAATCACTCACCCATGCGTCTTTTGCACACGAAGAAAAAATACCCGATAACGAAAGATTGGAATTTTTGGGCGACGCGGTGATCAAACTTGTGATATCCGAATATATTTACAATAAATTCCCATCAAGGCCGGAAGGCGATCTTACGAAAATCCGAGCCACAGTCATTTCCGACGAAACTTTGGCCCGCGAAGCGAATACCGTTAAACTTGGAGAATATTTGCTCCTATCTGAGAATGAAAAGAAAACAGGCGGCGACCGCAGAAAATCAAATGTCGCAAACGCGTTCGAATCCCTTGTTGGCGCGATCTATTTGGATGCGGGCCTCGGGAAAGTCCGGGATTTTCTGCTTGATTTCCTAAGAGCAGAGATCGACAAGGTAAGCCGGGAGGGGTATATCAAGGACTACAAATCCGCACTGCAGGAATTTGTCCAAAAGAAAAAATGGCTGCTTCCCCAATATAAGGTTCT
This sequence comes from Candidatus Saganbacteria bacterium, assembly GCA_016223245.1. Classification (NCBI taxonomy): domain Bacteria; kingdom Bacillati; species Candidatus Saganbacteria bacterium. The sequence goes on from JACRPL010000011.1 coordinate 18,442, forward strand.
AAAAGAATTGGGGCCAAGGCATGAGAAATTATTCGTGATCGGGGTCAAAATCAAAGGGAAGATAATGGGCGAAGGCCGCGGCATGAACAAGAAAGAAGCCGAACAAAAAGCCGCCGAAGAAGCCCTGAAGGCTCTCCAATGCATGTAATAATAAAAGATGGGACGATACTTGATGCAAGATCTCAAAAAGAGATTAAAGCGGATATTCTAATAGAAAACGGAAAGATAAAAGAAATCGGAAAAAATCTTAAGGGCCCGGCAAATACGACCATAATCGATGCTGAAGGGCTATTGGTCTCTCCGGGACTTATTGATATGCATTGCCATTTAAGGGATCCAGGCGATCCGGAAGACGAATCTATTGAATCGGGAACAAGATCTGCGGCGCTTGGCGGATTTACGACGATCGCCTGTATGCCAAATACAAATCCACCTCTCGATAATTCCGCCATGATCAAATATATTACCTCAAAATCAAAACAGGTCGGAGTTGTAAACGTTCTTCCTGTAGGCGCTGTCACAAAAGGTCTTTTGGGAAGACATCTAACAGAAATGGGAAAGATGATCGAGGAAGGGGCCGTAGCATTTTCTGACGATGGAATGCCGGTTTCAAATTCGCAAGTAATGAGGCATGCTCTTGAATACGCGAAAATATTCGGGACCACGATCATTTCACACTCCGAAGATCTAGAGCTGTCCGCGGAAGGGCAGATGAACGAAGGGGGCCTCTCAACGATACTTGGCCTGAAGGGGATCCCCGCTCTTGCTGAAGAGACTGCCATTGCAAGAGATATCGACCTGGCAAGCCAATTTGGCCCGATACATATAACCCATGTTTCAACCGCAAAGTCAGTAGATATTATCAGGGAAGCGAAAAAGAAAGGCATTCCGGTCACTGCCGATACCTGCCCCCATTACTTTTCGCTTACAGAAAATGCTGTTGAAGGATACAACACACTTGCCAAAGTCAATCCCCCATTAAGGACGCAAGACGATGTCGAGGCGATAAAAAAGGGACTAAAAGACGGGACGATCGACGCGATAGCGACCGATCATGCCCCGCACAAAGCTGAAAAGAAAAATGTCGAATTCGCTTCCGCCGCCAAGGGATCGGTCGGGTTTGAGACAGCCCTTTCACTGTCACTAGCGGAATTAAAGCCTTTATTAAGCGTAAATCAAATAATTGAAAAATTAACTTTAGCCCCATCAATAATATTGGGCATTCACAAAGGTGAAATTAAAGTTGGCGCCGATGCAGACATAACGATTATCGACCCAAACGCGGAATATGAAATTAATATTGAGGCTTTTGTCTCGAGATCAAAAAATTCCCCATTCGATAAAAGATTCGTCCGAGGCAAAGTCCTTCACACTATCGTCTCTGGTAGAATAGTGGTCAGAGATGGTCGACTTGTGCAGTAAATCCAAACTTCCAACATCCAACTTCCAATTTGGTTTTTGGCATATTATTTTTGGGATTTGTTTGGTTGTTGGAAGTTTGATGTTGGGATTTTTTCTTTTAGGGTGCGGCGTAGATCAAGGCGTCAAAACAATCTCGGTTTCCTCTTCGTCAAAAACTATCGGCTTAAATAAGACGCAGCAATTTTACGCTTATGCTTTTGATGCGTCGAACGCGACGGTTTCAAAGACCTTCACGTGGGGAGTTGAAGGGTCGATAGGAACAATAGACGCAGCCGGATTTTTTTACGCGGGGGCCTCGCCAGGGTCAGGCTCTATTTCCGCTTCTGTTGATGGGGTGACGGGCAAATCGACTGTCGTAGTCACAACAAAAGGGACAATAACAGGAAAAATAATAAACCAAGCGGGCGATCGAATATCGGACGTCATAATTACTGCATCATCGCTTTCGGCGACATCAAATACAAGCGGCGATTATTCCATAAACGGCGTCGCATATGGGACATTCGAGGTTAAGACCCGGGAAAACATATTATACCTTTCAGCAACAACCGAAGCTTTTGTTTTGACCGGTGAATCAACCACGGCAAATATCACGCTTAATGACCGTTTTTCGGTCAAAAATGAAAATATAAGCGGAAATCCCATAACCATTTCAGGGAAAGTGCAAAATAACGGGACAACAGAGGCAGCCGGTGTTTCAATAATGTATTCTTTTTACGATGCTGACGGGAACCTGTCTTCTTCGGCAACACGAAACCTTGGAAACATTTCGGCGCAAAGCTCAAGCTCATTTAATTTGTCGCCCACTCCGATAATCAGCGCTTACTCAAGGGTTGCAAAGACGGTTTCCGCTGCAGGATTCTGAACTCTGACGAAAAACGATCAACTTCCCAGGCATACGAATTGCTGTATTATATTTTATGAAAGAGACGATATCCAAATTGGTTTCAAATGCTATCGAGGCCAAAGCATCGGATATTCATATCGAACCCCGTGAAGAATTTGTAAGGGTAAGGTTCAGGATCGACGGAATATTGGAAGAGCAAGAAACCATGCCAAAAAGCCAGCAGTCGCCGCTTATTTCTGCTATCAAAGTCATGGTCAACCTGGATGTCGCAGAAAGCAGGGTCCCCCAGGACGGAAGGCACAATTTTCGGCATAAGAAAAAACATTATGACTTAAGGGCATCAACCCTGCCTACGATCCACGGAGAAAAGATCGTAATAAGAATATTAGAGCGCGGATTTATACAAATAGGCCTTGACGATATAGGATTTTGCAATGAAGACCTCATCCTTTACAGGAAAATGATCTCAAAAAGGAGCGGGATGATCTTGATAATCGGGCCGACGGGTTCGGGAAAAACAACCACCCTTTATGCTTCGCTAAACGAATTAAACAATAAAGAATATAATATTGTTGCCGTAGAGGACCCGATCGAATATAAATTGCCGGGGATAAACCAGGTTCAGGTCAACAATAAGTCCGGTTTGAGCTTCCCTAAGATATTAAGGGCAGTGCTTAGGCAGGATCCCGATATTATTTTGATCGGGGAGATAAGGGATCTGGAAACCGCTAGGATCGCCGTTCAAGCCGCGCTTACAGGGCATCTGGTGCTTTCAACCCTTCACACAAAAGATGCCAAAGGCGCGGCAACAAGGCTTGTAGAACTTGGGATCGAGGATTATCTTGTGAGAGATGTTTTGATCGGAACAATCGCCCAAAGATTGGTAAGAGTAAAGCCGTCAGGAAGGAGAGCCATATTTGAATTAATGACTGGATTTGAACCGCAAGAAAATATGAGGACGCTAAAAGACGAAGCGAAAAAATTATTGGATGAAGGGCTTACAACAAGGGATGAAATATTAAGAGTGTTGGAAATTGATTAGTTCGGACTGCCGCCTCCACCTGATCCTGCGCCTCCGCCTGTCCCAGCTCCCGCTCCTTGTCCCGCTTGTGCTGAAGCTACGGCCCCGAATGTTGCCATAAGAAGCGATGCGAGGGCTACTATCCTATTGAATACCGCGGGTATAGCGGTTTCAACGGTTATTGCGACACATCGATGGCACTTGAGGCAGATCTTAAATTGGGCTTTTTGGGGAGAACAAGTTTTTCCTTTATAAAATATGCATTGCAGTTCTTCATCTTTTTTAGGACGCTTCAATTGCGCTTGTTCGGTTCTAGCGGAATCGATCTTATTTACTTCAAAGCTCATTTATGGTCTCCTATTTATTAAGAGGATATTCGAGAACTGTCCGGAACGCAAGGCTTTCTGGGTCTTGCCAATCCCCATTATCCATTACAAGATCTAAACGGATGCCTGCTCCGTTCTCGCTATGGAATTGATACGCAGGTTCAACCCTTCTTTGCCTTTCATCTCTTGCACCCCAATAAGATGCTATCGTGAGAAGACGTGCTCCTTCAAATTCAAATCTTACGCCTAATGCGTCGGTTACAAGCCGTCTGCCGGTCGATTCGGCTACGAATCTAACAGTTCTAGATGCGGGATCCTGGGTGAAAATCAGTTTAGTCCCAAGCATTTTTTCCACATATGCTCTAAGGCCCATTGGCGGGGTAAATGTTAAAAGATTTCTTACAGCAGGATGGGCAACAGCTTCAAGTCCAACTGTATGAGCATGCAATTGGCCGAGGCTTCTTTCTCTTCCTCCGATAACCGCTTTGAATCCTCCGAATGTGGGATCAACAGTAACCATTGGACAGAGCCAAGTATAGTTAAGCCCGGGTTTTGAGTTTTTAATCTGACGTTATATAGATTTGCAAGTTCTCTTGGGTCGTATCCGCGCCCGGCCCTTATTTCGAAAGTTGCCCTTGTCCCGCCTTTTGTTGCAACTTCGTATCTATTAATTATGCGAGGAGCAAATGAGGCCGTCATTATATTTCATCTTTCCTTTTTGACAGTAAACTTGCGTTAAAAAGCTTTCTCTTTAAGGCGCCTGTATGGCCTGATCGTTCAAGATATTCCAAGAATTTCTGATAATCCGATGAGTTTGAAAAGTCTTCCCCCGAGCTCTTTTTTGAGAGGGTATTGCATATATGCACCGTATTAGTTTATCCGACATATAAATTGAAAATTTCACTTTTTGGGCATGAAATTTTATGTTATCCTTTTATCATGAGATTGGTTAGATCAATAATCTTCTATTTCGCGCTCGTAGCATCGTTTTTTGTCGGGACTTTTCTTGCAATTATTCTTGCGATGTTCTCATCTCCAAAAGATAGATATAAAATATTCCAAAAAACAGGCCGCATATGGGCTAGCTTTCTTGCATATGTCAGCGGAATACCGGCTGAAGTTTCGGGGCTTGAGAATATTCCAAAAGATGAAGCAGTGATCTTTGCTTCAAACCACCAAGGGGCTGCCGATATCCTTATTTTGCTTGCGTTTCTTCCTGTAAACTTTGCTTTTATCATTAAAAAAGAACTTTTTTCCGTGCCAATTTTTGGATGGTACCTTAGGCAGGCCAAATATGTCGGCGTTGACCGCGGAACAAGAAAAGGGGCGGCGGATTTCATAAAAAACGGCAGCGAAAACCTAAAAAACGGCGACCATATTATGATATTCCCCGAGGGGACAAGAAGCCCCGATGGGAATTTGCAGGAATTCAAAAGAGGAAGCCTTATACTTGCGTTTAAAGCCAAGGTTCGAGTTGTTCCAATTGCAATTAATGGCAGTTATAATATACTCCCCAAAAAAAGCTTGTTGTTGAATCCGGCACCCGTCAAAATGAAGATCGGTAAGCCGATATCTCTTAAAAAGTTTGAAGGGAACCATGATCTTGCGAATAAAGAATTGCGTGAAGTTATCCAATCGATGCTTTTGCGATAAAGGGAGACTAGTTAGGAACCTGCGAGTGAACCCTGCCTGCCGGTAGGCACGGCTCGCGGTTCCTAACCAGTCTCAAAGGGTTCTTTTTAGCCATTCTACGTAACGCAGTTATTTATAGCTGAAATCCGTCCCTGTTTTTAACGATATATATATATAATGGTTACTACGAGCGGACCGCAAAGAGTTTTAAGCGCAATGCCTGCCTCACTGCATTCGCAAAGCAGGGCAAAAACTGCTTCTCAAGCACAGCCATATACTATGCCGCCGATCCCAATACCCGAACAAACCAGAGCAAGCATCATACGGTATGCAAAGAATCTCTTTAACTGGAGGAAAAATCACGAGGATGGTACTCCTATTGCGCGTATTATTGGAAGATTTGGGAATGTAGACGATAAAAACTTAGCCTTTGGATATATTTCATCAGTACTGTTCTCCTCTGGAGTGTTCAACTCGGCGACAGACCATTATCAGACGAGGCTTTCTGTCCTTAGAACGCTTGCCGATGTTGGCGGAAGAGAAGCGCATGAAGCGGCATTAAGCTTCGCAAATAATAAGGATTCACAAGGGAGAATGTTTGGAGAAAAAGCTATTGCGGGCGCAGAACTTCTAAGGATGGGAGACATAAGGGGATTAGACATCCTTCGCGAGCTTTTTGAAAAACGATCAAACTTCGACAATGCCAGATTTCTTATAGAAGAACTGGGAAGGACTCGCGATGAAAGAGTTGTAGACTTGATCATTAAGTTGGACGACCTCACGCTTGGTGTTTTACCTTACGATATAATCGACAGCCTTGGAAAAATCGGCGGGACAAAAGCACTAAAACATATAGAAGCATCCCTGCCCCGGAAGCAATACGGATTATCAATAGATGATATGTCGGCGCTTTGCCATAGCGATGAAGTAAGAAGAATCATGGACAGTTATCTAATTTCTATGGGTTCAAGCTTAAGAGTGTGCGCGCCCCATTCATTCTTAGAATGCAAAGAGCAAAAATTAAAAGAAATGATAGAAGTGCATGTGAAATCCGGGGACCTGGATACTTTGGACTATTGGGAGCATCAAGAGACTCAACATAAACAATTTATTATTATGCTAAATCAATTCTTAAATAATTATCCCACTAGAACAAACTTAAATGAACCGCCTTTTGTCCCATCTCTAGATCCGATAAGAGAAAAAGCAGGGCTTATAAGGGCTGTATGCAGAGAAAAATACCATCAAGGTGCATTGGAAAACAAGTGCGGGGACGGGAACCGCGGGAGCAGGTGCGGGAAAAAATCCACAAATGCGGGATGGGACATTGTCGACTTGCGAACAGTCCAAATGTCGCAAGCAAATTCAAGGGCGATTGACTGGGGGGCAACAGCGCGGCTTCCCGAAGTTTCGGGCGAAGGGATGGTTGTCGAACGCCTCTATAGGGTGCAAGGGCGCAACAAAGTTATGATCGTTGTGGATCCGAGGTCGGTTGAAGGAGCTGACAGGAAAGAAAAAGCAAGTTTAATAGCCGGAACAATAAGCCAAATGGCTTTTCAAAGAGGGGACTCTGTCGGGTTAGTCATAGGCAAGAAAAAAGTATACATCGGCCCATCCCATGAGGCCATGCAGATTGAACGAATTTTACGGGCGATCGACTCGTATCATGAGGATGGGCAAACAGATGGATTAGTATCGATATTAGACCAAGACCTTGTCCGCAAAAATATGCCAAAAGGATCTGAAATATTTGTCTTGACTTCGTTTAGCGAAGCAAGCCAAGAAGGGTTGACCAAACTTTGCAGGACATTTAGGAACTTTGGGGTCGAACTTATCCCAGTTTTCACGGCAGCAGAACTTGTCGTCCCTCACCCGACCGTAAAAATTGGAAGATTCAAATTTAGAGCAAGAGATAATATCGCAAGATTGATAGCGAACAGCATGGCGCTCTTGCAACAAGACCAGATGAAAACCATTCTATTAAAAACTGCGGGGGTCGTGATCGACGCGGAAGGGAAAGAGGGGGCGGATATGATTGTCCATGTGATTGCCGCCATGCAAGAAGACAGGAGAAAAAAGAGGGAAATTAAAATTGCAGGCAGGGTTGCTGGGGAAAAGGAAATAGACATTACAACCCCTGCTCCGCAAGAAGTATTGGATAAACTAAGATCAAGCACTTTTACTGCAAAATGGGAAAGCTTTGTATGTTATAAACAGGCTTTGTGCAATGGATGGGAAGAAATATTGGTAATTTTTGACTCTGTTGTTGCAGAATCTATTGCACTTGCAAACAGATCGAAAAACTGGGAACTGGCTGAAGAATTAATGGAAATAAAATACTATATGCAGAATGGCGACATGAGAGGTCGATTCTCATCAATTAAAATGCTTGAGCTGATCAAGGATGATGAAAATGCCGAAGGTTATATTGATGAATTTAGCAAGTATAGGATTTTGCATGATGAAATAGGAAGTAGAATCAAAGAGTTGCGAGATGCCGAACAATATTCTGCCGTAGTCACGCATTTATGTAAAAACGGACTATCTCTTTCAATCACAAGAAGACTTTATGCAATCGTACAAAAGCTAGAAGCCGAAAAAGCCCAAGAAAAAAAACACCTTGCAGGGAAACTGGATTCTTCTTTAAAAAGAATGGTCGCTCGCGTCCCTAGTATGCCTAATTTGGCAAACGAACGAATATTATCTCCAATCTCTGCTTTTGATGAAGACAGATCAGATGACGATGAAAGAGTATGGATGACCCTATCTCCCGCGCCATCCGGCAGGAGCCGATATTATAGGAGCGGACTTGCTGTTGCGTATGATCCTGGCCACGCATCTTATAAAGCGGTCGAAAGCTTATCGATCGATCAACTTGTTGAAACAGGAGAGATGGAAATTAAAGGAAAATTGGCGAACAAACTTAGAAAAGAGGATTTCATTCCAATCCCTGCAGGCGGATCAGTCGTAAAAGCAAATAAGAAAGAAATTTCTTTTTTCGTAAACGGAGACAAACTTCCTGCCGGAGCTTCAAAAGTTTTATCAATGAAACTCTCGGAATTCAGAAAGCAAATAACGCAATTATACGGCAAAGAGCTTGGCGCAAAACTAACATCGGCGCCAACGGCCGAACAATTAGAAAATATCGCTCCAGAAATTGCGGAAGAATGGAAAAAAGTCGTTGCGGAAACCCAAAGCATGAAGGTTGCGCAGGCGATCAAGCATATTCAAGGATACGTACTAAGTCACAAAAGAATAAAATACCATCGAGCGGAAACGAAGGTCGAAAAGATCTTGTTTGCGGAATTGAAAAGGAAAGCGGAAGCGGGAGAATGCGAAGCATGCGATAACCTAAAACTTATTATCCAGCTTGGGGGCGGGGTCTGCGCTGAAATGTCTGTTTTTGCGCTAAATTTAATGCGTATGGCAGGAATACCGACAGCTCTTTCCCATGGTTGGATAGCATCGGGAAGCAGAGTTAAAATAATGCCGCATAGATGGCCAGAAGCTATTGTCGCATTAGGCGATGGAAAAATGTGCGGAATTCCTGTTGAAGCATCACGAATCGGCGCAACGCTTGCTATCCCTTCTTTTGCAGAAATGATCGGGGGAGCAAGAGAAGAGATAGGGAAAAAGGAATTGGCCATGCCGGAATTGGATAAGAAATGGCGGGAAGGAACGCTTGAACAAAGGATTCTGATCGCAAGAGCTATCGACCTATTAAGAGCGATCGTCGAATTTTCAGAGGATAAACTTTGGACGAGAGAGAACGCCGCAGATTATTTTATAAGAGAACTTCGAAGAGAAATAGGATTTCCCATATCTGATTTCGCATTATTGCATATTGATGCCGAGCTTTTGCCGACAGAAAGGCTAAGAAAGTTGGATGGCGATTATTACAGAAAACTTGAGGCCTCCGATCCGGTAAGGGCGAAAGAGCTTCTTTCAGCGTGGTACCAGGCCGTAATAAGAGAAATCCCGTAAATCATCCAATCGATGCTTTTAGAGCTTCAGAAATAGTTTCTACCCCGATAATATTCATCTTTGACTTTTTTATTTGTTTTAAATTTCCTTTAGGGAGAATTATATTTTTAAATCCAAGCTTTTCGGCTTCTGTTATCCTTTGATCAATATGATTTACGGCGCGAACTTCCCCCGCAAGCCCCAATTCGCCGATAATTATTGTTTCATCGATCAGCGGCCTATTTTTATAACTTGATGCAACGGCCATAGCGATCGGGAGATCGAGCGCCGGCTCGGAAGCGTGTATCCCGCCAGCAATATTTACAAAAACATCAAGTTCGGAAAGTTTAAAGCTCGCTCTTTTTTCAAGTATTGCCAATATGAGCATTGCACGGTTATAATCGATGCCCGATGCCGTTCGCCTTGGGTTTGCCATCTTTGTAAACGCGGTTAGAGCCTGGATTTCAACAAGAAGAGGGCGGCTTCCTTCAATTATAGCGGTTACAGCCGACCCGCTTTGGCCTTTGGGTCTCTCGGATAGGAATATCTCGGACGGGTTTGTTACGACTTTTAATCCGTTATCCTTCATTTCAAAAATCCCGACCTCGGAGATCGATCCAAAACGGTTTTTTACCGCGCGAAGGATTCTAAATTGCTTATGCTGTTCGCCTTCAAAATATAAAACGGTATCAACTATGTGTTCGAGCAATCTCGGGCCCGCGATATTCCCTTCTTTTGTGACATGGCCTACGATGAAGACCGGGATATGCGTGGTTTTGGCAATTTGTACAATATATGCCGCGCATTCCCTGACTTGTGAAACGGAACCTGCCGCGGATTCAATGTCTTCACGGAACATTGTTTGGATCGAATCGATGATGACCAAACTTGGCTTAACTTCTGTAATAATATTTTCAATTGCGTGCAGGCTTGTTTCGGCAAGGACTTTGAGAGTTTCAGATAATGTTCTCAATCTTTCTGCCCTAAGCCTCAATTGTTTCGTGGATTCTTCCCCTGTTACATAGAGGGTGTTCTTAACGGAATTCGCGACTTGAAGCATGAGGGTCGATTTTCCGATCCCGGGATCTCCGCCGACAAGAATTGCCGCTCCAGGAACGATTCCTCCTCCAAGAACCCTATCAAATTCTTCTATACCTGAAGTTATCCTATCTTCTTTCTTGAAATCGATATCTGATATCGAAATGGGTTTAGAATTTTGTATTTTGAGATTGTTTCGTGTTTCGTGCTTAGAATTTATTGTTCTTTCTTCCGTAAAAGAATTCCACGCATTACATGACGGGCACTGTCCGGACCATTTCGGGAAATCATTTCCGCATTCTTTACAGAAGAACTTTGTCTCGGTTTTCATTTTGAAACGATCAAAGATTCAACAGGGGCAGATTTCTGCGGCGAGGCTGTTTTTTTTGCCGTAAATATTAATTTGTCTTCTTTGAGGTCGCCTTTGATCGTCGACCCGAATTTTATTTTTCCTCTCAACACTTCCTCTGATAGGGGATCTTCGATAAAATCTTCGATCGTTCTGCGCAGCGGCCTTGCTCCATATTTCGGGTCAAAACCACGGCCTACTAGAAAATCTTTGGCTTTCTTTGAAATAGTAATGGACATTTCTTTTTCTTTTATCCTATCGTTTAAGTCTTTGATCATAATGTCAATTATCGTTGTGAGCTCATCTTTTGACAGCGGCTTGAAAACAACGGTTTCATCGACCCTGTTCAAGAATTCGGGCTTAAATTGTTTTGTTAGCTGTTCCAATACAAGTTTTTTTGTTTTTTCATAGCTTGCTTGCGCATCAGTACGCGTCATAAATCCAATTGAGGTTTCTTTTCGGAATAATTCTGCGCCAACGTTGGAAGTCATGATGATAACAGTATTTTTGAAATCAACTTTTCTTCCTTGGGCATCGGTTGCGGCCCCGTCATCTAATATTTGCAGAAGCGTGTTCATTACATCCTGGTGCGCTTTTTCAATTTCATCGAACAATACTACCGAATGGGGCTTGCGCCTGACAGGCTCGGTCAGTTGCCCTCCTTCTCCAAAGCCGACATAACCCGGAGGCGAGCCTAAAAGCCTTGAAACTGTGTGAGATTCAAGATATTCCGACATATCGATCCTTATCATTGCATCAACGTCGCCGAACAAAAATTCGGCCAAACGCTTTGCGAGTTCCGTTTTTCCAACACCCGATGGGCCCAAGAAAATAAATGAGCCGATCGGACGATTCGGGTTTTTAAGGCCGGCCCTCGCCCTGCGGATCGATTTTGAAACCGCAGTTATCGCTTCTTCTTGGCCCACAAGATGCGTTTTTAGGGTTTCTTCCATTTTAAGCAAGCGTTCCGTCTCTTCTGCCGTAAGCTGTGTTACGGGCACGCGCGTCCATGAGGATACGATTTCCGCTATCGTATTTGAGTCAACGATCGGGAACCTGTCGTACGGGATGCCAGCAACTTTCTTCGCGGTTTCCTCGTATTTGACCCTTAACTCGTCTTCTTTGTCCCTAAATTGCGCCGCGGCTTCAAATTCCTGGTTTGAAACGGCAGTATCTTTTTTTGACTTCAGTTCTTCGATCTGTTTGTTCAATTCCAAGAGTTCAGGAGGCGCGATGGTTGATTTGAGCATAATTTTTGACGCGGCCTCATCGATCAGGTCTATTGCTTTGTCAGGGAGGTGCCTTTCGGATATATACCTGTCAGAAAGCCTTGCCGCCGAGACCAAAGCATCATCTGTAATCCTTACTTTGTGGAAATCTTCATAGCGGCTTCTCAAGCCTTTTAATATCTCGATTGTTTCTTGGACCGTCGGCTGTTCGACAATTACAGATTGGAACCTGCGCTCGAGAGCAGGGTCGGATTCGATCTTTTTGCGGTATTCGTCAAGAGTTGTAGCTCCTATGCATTGGAGCTCTCCGCGGGCTAATGCGGGCTTTAGGATATTTGCCGCATCCATTGCGCCTTCGGCGGCGCCTGCGCCGATTAATGTATGTATTTCATCGATAAAAAGGATCACTTTGCCCGACCGCAAAACCTCATCCATGATCTTTTTTAGCCTTTCCTCGAATTCGCCCCTGTACCTGGTCCCAGAGATCAAAAGCCCCATATCAAGAGTAATGACCCTTTTGTCAAGAAGGGGAGGGGGAACATCTGATGAAATTATCCTTTGCGCCAATCCCTCGACGATCGCGGTTTTCCCGACCCCCGCATCGCCTAAAAGCACAGGATTATTTTTTTTACGGCGCGAAAGGGTCTGTATCACGCGCTCGATCTCTTTTTGCCTCCCGATCACTGGATCAAGCTTTCTTTCGCGCGATAGCTTTGTCAGGTCGCGGCTGAAGCTGTCGAGTATCGGGGTGTTGCTCCTTGCGTGGATTTTTTTCGACTGCACTGTTTCTTCGGCCATCAGGGAAACGATCTTGCTTTTAGCGGAAGTTGGCGTAATGTTGAACTCGGACAAGACCCTTGAAGCGCCGCTTTTTCCTTCCCTTAATACAGCAAGAAATAAATGTTCGACCCCGATGTAGCTGTGGCCCAAGGTCCTTGCTTCTTCCCAGGACAGTTCGATCACTTTTTTAACGGCTTGCGAGAATGGGATCTCGACTAAATGAGGTCCGGGTTCGGGCTTGATCAAATTTTCGAGGCTTTCTTTGATCTGGGATGGCGATACCGCAAGATGCTCAAGCATTTTGATTACAAGGGGTTCCCTTTCCCTAAGCATTCCGAGAAGCAGATGTTCGGGATAAACTTCATTGGATGACAGCCGCCTTGCTTCTTCCTGCGCGGCCATGATAACGCGGATCGCCCGCTCCGCAAAACGTTCAAACATGAGGAAAGTATACCATTCATGCAAGTTTTCCGCAAGGAAATGCGATAAATCAATTGAGGCGCGTTATGGAAGTAGGCGGCATAAAAAATCCAATAGTTCTATATAAAACCGGCGGGAATATTACGATCGGCCCAAATGACAAATATGTTTCGCCTGATCCAAAAGTCAGGCTTGCAGATGTAGATAAGAAGATCGATCAAGCGGGACAATCAGAAACTTTTGCGAATATCCTTCTTAATAAGTTTATAGAGGTAGTGTAATAAAGAAGATCGTCCTCATATGCCCTTCGTCAGCATAATGCTTCTTGCAAGTCTTGGCAAATGCTCGATCAAATAAAGCGGGATCGAAAGTATGCCGTCATAATATGACAGCTTTTCCTGCGAGATGCGGATCCCAAAGCGCAAACCTTTCTCCTTCATGAATAATCTCAAAGATTTTAATTTTCCTGCCTTGCCGGATTTTACTTCAACAGGCAGTATCTTGGCGTCAACATCGATCACATAATCGATCTCCGCCATGCTGCCTTTTTTATCTCTTATCCAAAAAAACAATTGGCTTGGCTTATGTTTGTCCCCATACGCGGTTAATTCCTGCCCAACAAACTGTTCGGCGATCGCACCCGAGTTTATCTGCATAATGTCCTGCTCAATGGCCAATTGGGCGGATATGCCGCATATATTTTGCATCAATCCGACATCAAGAAAATTAAGCCTGAATATTTTTTCTGTTATTTCCGCGCCCAAAGGCAATCCTGAAGCTTTTGTTCGGTAGATCGGCTTGATTATTCCCGATAAGGCCAACAATTCTATTGCATTTTTTAATTCTCTAGACTTGCTTTCCGCATCGATCTCCGAATATTTAATTTTTTTTCCTGCCAGCCGCGGTGCCATATCCATTACTTTCAATAGGTGTTTATGCTGGGCGCGATTTGAATATTTCCCGAAGTCAGAGCGATAAGTCTGGATGAGAGAACTTTGTATGTTCTGGCATTCCGCCATATCCTTATTGCTGAAATATTCCCTTAACACTGCGGGCATTCCGCCAAGCAGCATATAGCGGCGCACAAGTTCAAGAAGTTTATCGTGGGCGATTTCATCTGTATGATCCGTTACATTCAGATTTGCCGTATATTGGCATAGTTGGCTATTTCCCAATGCCTCTAAAAATTCCCCAAAAGACAAAGGATCAAGATACAGAAAATGTATCCTTCCGACAGGCATTTTAAAATCTTTGCTGTTTAACGCAAATTCAAGCAGTGAACCAGCCGATATGACCGCAAGCTTAGGCATCTTTTCTTTGAAATACCTTAAAGACATTATCGCTTGCGGGCATTCTTGTATTTCATCAAAGAATAAAAGGGTGTTTTCTTCGTCAATTGGAACGCCAAGCTGCATTTTCAATTTATTGAGTATTTCTCCGGGCTCCAATTCATTAAAACACTGTTTTAAATTTGGCTGCAGCTCAAAATTTACCGTAACAAGATGCTTAAAATTTTCTTTGCCAAATTGTTCTATAAGGTAACTTTTTCCAACCTGCCTGGCGCCCATGATAATGAGGGGGTATCTTTCGGCTTGATTTTTCCATTTAATAAGCTCTTTTTCAATATTTCTTTTCATAATATACGCCTATTGGATATAATCAGGGGTAATTATACACCATAAATGGTTAAAACACAAGAACAATCAATCTGAGACTGGTTAGGAACCTGCGAGTGAACCCTGCCTGCCGGCAGGCGGGTTCGCTGGTTTCTGAGTTGCTAACCGGTCTCAATCTATTGTCATCGAGAATGAATTCATTGCTGCGGCAACGTAATCAAAAAGGTCGTCCCTTTTCCCACTTCGCTTTTAACTTTTATCGATCCTTTATGCTCCTCGATTATTCTCAATGTTATTGGAAGCCCCATCCCAGTGCCTTTGGCCTTTGTTGTGAAAAACGGGTCAAACAATGATTTTAAGTGATCCCGGGTAATTCCCGGGCCTGTATCTGTGATCTCAATGAAAACAACTTTTATCGGCTCTTTGTCCTTTTCTTCTTCACCCCATACAACTGTCCCGTCTTCTTTTACAATCCCCTGTTTTATCTGTCCCAGGTGGACAACTTCCCCGATATCAGTTTTTATGATAAGTTCCCCGCCTTTCTCCATCGCTTGGATGCCGTTCAAAATAATGTTCACGAAAGCTTGGGATAATTGCTGCATATCTCCCGAGACCTCGGGGATGCCCGCGAATTTTTTTGTGATCCTTATCCCATTCTTTTTTGCTTCGCTTTCAAATAGGATCAAGATCTCTTCGATTATCGAGTTGACGTCGACCCTGCCCATCTCGGGCTTCATGGGGCGACCGAACTTAAGTAGGCTTTCGGCGATCTTGTTGATCCGCTCTATCTCGGTCGGGACGATCTGGGCGAATTTATCGCGGAATTCTTTATCCTCCCATTTCTGCTCCAGAAGCTGCGAAAAAATTCTCAATGATACCAAAGGATTTTTTATTTCATGCGCCATTCCCGCGGCCATAGTCCCAAGAGACGCCAATTTTTCCGATAATATCAGGCGATCCTGGCTTTCTTTGAGGTCATGGGTCATCTTATTGAAGGCTGCGGCAAGCTTGCCGATCTCATCTATTGAATCGATATTTATCCGATGGTTCAAATTCCCGTGCGAAATCTCTTCCGTTCCCAAATTTAATTTATGTATCGGCACTTCAATGCTTTGGGCCAAGAAAAGCCCCGTTAAAACCGTAAGCAGTATCCCTGCGATCACAAAAAGGAGAGAGTTTGTTTCAAGCTGCCGCATTTCATAATATGCGCTTACAAGGGGTTCTTCAACAATGACCGCCCCTCCAAATTTTTTGACAGGCGAATATGCTCCTACTTTTATCTCGTTCCATTCGTCAGGCTTGAATTGCCCGAAGCCTGTCTTGCCCGATAGGGCTAAGCGCACTTGCTCCAATTTTGAAAGGTCCGGGCGCGCCCCCGCGTATGCAGGATCCGGATGCGCCAATAATATGCCGTCTTTTGATACGACGTATGCTATTCCTGCCCGGCCGACGCGGGTCTCTCTTATTATCTTATCAGCGCTTGCTATGTTAAATTCTTGGGAGTTCTGTATCCTCTGCGAAATGCCAAGCGCCGCCTCTTTGTAACTTGAGAAAATCGAGCTCTGCAGGGCTTGTTTGCTTAATGTAAGCGTTGCAAGCGTTGTTGCCTCGAACAAAATGACGATGAGAAGGACGAAGATGAAAATTAACTTAAACAATAGCCTGCTCCTGAAAAAGTTGAAAGGATTTTTTGCAAGGTCTGATGTTTCCGGGATTATTTCGGCTAGTATTAAGAATAGCGCCCCGATCAATGTCATAACCCAAGAAGCAAGAAGAAAATTCCCGCTGCTTGACACCGAATAAGAAATGGTGCTCAAATACGAGCTTATAAAAAGCAGCGACGCGAAAGCATCGCAAAAAAGCAGCGGTCTTGGTCCGGCGTTCTTAAGGTAGCGATAAGCGGAAAAAACAAAAAGAACGGCCCAGGACAGCATCCAGATTGATCGGTAAGGGGAGGGGTTGGAGAACGTAACAATCGGCTCGACCACTGAAAAACTATAAACTAGATTTACTGAAGATGTGCCGAGCCTGTATATTGCCGCAGCCGATGCCGCAACATACGCCAAGATGAACCAGTCCATATAAGGGACCTCGAATTTTGTCTTGATGAACAAGAACACGAGGAATGACCCTGTCACAAGGTCAAAAGCGATCAATTTTTGGAGGAAAATGATATTTTCAATGGGTTTTCCCAGGTTGTACAAGAGTTCTGACGCAAGCATTAGGCCCACGAATGCAAAGAACGACAAGAACAAGAGGGATAATACTAGGTCTTTATTCTGCCGGCCCCGCAAAAATCTTTTTATAAATGCAAAAGCGCCGGACAATAAAATCCCGCAAGCAAATATTTCAGCGAAAATACTTATTATCGCGACGGTCGAGAGCATTTATTATTTTGCCTCCTCGGAAGGGCTTCTAACTATTATAGTTGTTTTCGTGACCGCAAGCCACCCTTGCTTATTGGCGGCCGCGACGGGGATTTCTTTGTTCCCCACTTGGACGGACGGGTCGATATTTGATTGCAGCGAATATATCCCATCATTTGCGACCCTGTCGCCCCAAAGCCCGTTGTCGACCAGGATTGTGTTTGAAAGCCTTCCGATGGAGCTTAGGTCTGCTCGCACGCCTGAAAGATTAGGCAGGCCCATCGGATCTTCCACTCCGGCTGAAATTTCAAGCACCGATCTCCCGTCAGGAGGGATGCTTCTTGGTATCGCCTTGATATATTTGATGTTTGGGACCAGCTTGATCCTGTTTACGCGGCTAAGGTCATATCCGATCGTCCAGGAAAATAGGTCGCCAATTTTATTCTTGATAAAATCCGTCGCAGAAAGGCGCGATATCGCCTCGCCTTTGGTTAACGCTTCATCGGCAAATGCAGGCGCCGCCCACCAGCCGAAAATTATCAATATAAGTATTATTTTTTTCATTAGCGTATTGCGCCGAATTTTTTAAATATTTCTTCGGCTTCGGTTTTGCTTACCGCCGCGTCAGGCATGAATTTGTCGCCAATTGCGGCCATTAGGCCGTATTGAACCGATACTTTGATGTATGGGGCGTACGGATGGGTTTCGGGGACGTCAATGAAAATAGGCGCTGTAACTCTCGGAAGCGGAAGCCCTGCCGCTTTCACAAGCCAGCTTGAAAGCTCCCCTCTTGTTACAAGGGCTTCAAGCTTGAATTCGGAGTCAGGGACAACCTCAACCACGCCCAAAGTCGCCAAGGCCTCTACTTTCCGCTTCCTTTCAAGGACAAGCTTGATGTCTTTTTTTATTTTTGCCTGTTCATCGGCTGTCGCAGCTTTTTTCAGGGCTTCTTCAAGCTTCTTTTCTTCAGAAATAACGATCTTAGCTTTTCTTAATACCTTTTTTGATATCTTTGAAATGGTATTTCCGTATTTGATATCTATTAATATCAGGTTTTTCCCAGGGTTTAACGGTAATTGGGCTTCGAAATTGCCATTGGTTTCGATAAATGCCGGCTGATTATTGATCTTGACCTCGACTCCAGGCTTTGCGTTCCCCGCAATTTTTATCCTGTCATCATATGTTTCCGCCTCATCGGATGGAAATGAAATTATCGCAGGGTCTTTTATTTCAATTGTTTTTTCTTCGGTTTTTTCAGTTTTCTTTTCAAATATCCATTCTTCCGGGTCGTATATTATTGAAAGCGAAACGATTCTCGAATTCGCGAAGCGTCCGACAAACGACGATAGGTCCAATCCCCATCCAAAGGCGCGCATTCCAAGGCCTAGGCTTGATGTATCATTTGATGATCCAAGCTCCGCAAGGCCCGCGCGCAAAAACAAAAATCCCCTGAAGCCCCATTCCAAACCAATGGAACTTGTGCCTAACGTCCCCCTTTGACTGCGGGAGTCGATATTTATCGTTGCTTCGTTCCCTTCAACATAGATCGGCGACCTTGCGTCGCCGACCAGTTTTGCGCTGATGCCTGTATTTATTATTGTCCCTGCGCCATCGATTTCGCCGGTATTCCAGCGGATCGCCCCAATAGCGCTTGATTGAGGCAGGATGTTTAATGCAGAAAGCCCGACCGATGCCCAAGGCAAGAATTTATACATTCCGCCAAGGTCCATCTCGATTCCTGAACCTGTCTTATCGAATTCCCCGCTAACCATCAATGTTTCGCCGAAAATATATTTCAGGTTTGCGCCAATGCCGATATTCTGCGAGTCGGGGATCATATTCAGTATCGGCAGCGCCGCAATCTTGCTCGAGGCGGAAAGGATAAGCATGCTGTTTGAAACATCCGCCCGTTTTGTTGACGCTGCTGCCTCAATGCTTTGGATGCTTGTTTGGACGATCGCTATGCCATAAGTTGCGCCAAAGCCGGTAGGATATGCCTGGGCGGCGGCAATATTATTTGGCAAACTTTTTCCAAAAACCATGACGCCCTTGGACCAAGGCAACCCTCCCGGATTGTAAAAGCTTGAATTTTGGTCATTTGATTGGCCAGCAAATGCATTTCCCATGGCCTGAGGCCGTGATCCGATGTTTAAATAAAAAGGAGGGTAGTTGAAATCAGAGAGGGTGGTGGCGCTTACTGGGAAAAATAATACGGAACAAATGCTAAATCCTAATATCGAAATTTTAAACAAATTTAAAATTCTAATATCAAAACCCAAAACCTGTTTAAAATTTAGAATTTTGGTTATTAGATATTGTTTAGTGTTTATGGTTTCGGATTTCGGGTTTTTCACTTTGTCACCAAAACTTTTATATGTTCCTTTCCCTGCCAGCCCAATTTATCGGTTGCAGTCACGGTGATCATTTTTTCCCCGGTCGATTCAGGCGATCCGGCGAATTGCAAAGTATAGACCCCGCCGTCAGAAGACATTTCGGCGTCCTGCGGCCCGCCAAAAGATGAAATATCGGCCAATACATTCAATATATCTGCCTCCCTGTCCTCGATCTTTACCTCTAATATTACAGGCGTTCCGCCGTTTAGCGCGATTGAATCCGGAACAACGGCTATATTTTTGATTTTTGGCGGAGTATTAATTTTGCAATAATTTGAATACCCTTCATTGAAATTTAGCAGCCATCTTTGCCGGCCCTTGACCTTGGGGAACCTTGTGAGCAGGACCGCCGCTTCCGCCCTTGTGATCTCGCGTTCCGGCTCAAAGATAGCGGTCTTCCAAGATATCCCGCGGATGAGGCCTTTTTCCTTGGCGTTTGTAATTTGCGAATAATAAGGATAATCCTTTGGGACATCGTAGAACACCGAGACGATCTCTTTTTCAAAGGTTGCTCCCTCCGCATTTAGCGAGGCCATGGCGGCTTCGCTTCTAGCGATCGGAAGGTCTACTCCGAAATTCCCGCTTGCATCCGGAAGCATTATTTTCCGGTCAATTATTTCTTTTATGAACGGGGCCCTCCAATGTTCTTTCGGGACGTCGTTTGAGACGTCTTTTAGCGGGATGCTTGTTTTATACCCTTCAGCCCTGCAGATCCAAGACGCAAGTTCCCCTCGCGTCAAGCTCTTGTTCAAATAAAAGTTACCATCGGGAAACCCCTCTATTATTCCAAGTGTTGAAAGCGTGACGATCGAATTCCTTGCCCAGTGGGTCTTATAATTGAAGTAAACCTCCACGTCCGGATAAGTTATGATCCGCAGTATTTTGCGGGTAAATATTTGGTAATTGTCCCATTTGTCCCATGCTTCAATTTTTGAAAAATTTTTGCCCGGCGCAAGGACAAGCCCGCAGGTGAACGAATTTTTTTCTGCGCCGATCGATATGCCGTTCACTCTTGCCGCCGATAATTTTGGTCCTTCGCCTTTTAATATAAGCACGCTTAAGGATGTGATCGTTCTGTCTTTTGGGGATAAGGAAGAGAGCACTTGCGCGCTTGATGCGCATGCCAATGCCAAAAAAATAATAAAAGCGGCATGCATAGACAGGGATTTTCGCATTTGAGTTTATTTTAACCCGCCAGAGGCGGGCAGGCAAGCCCCGATGTGTGATATAATCTAAAAAATGTATTTAAAATCTTTGGCTTTGAAAGGATTCAAGACTTTTGCGGACAAGGAAGAACTTGTTTTTGATTCTCAAACGGGCATTACGGCTGTCGTGGGCCCGAACGGCTGCGGAAAAAGCAATATTGTTGACGCGTTCAGGTTCGCCTTGGGCGAGGGCAACATTCGAGAGCTTAGGGTCCATGCGCTCCCAGAGGTTGTTTTTGCGGGGACCGACTCCAGAAAGCCTCTTTCACTCGCCGAAGTTTCTCTTTCTTTCGATAATTCAAACCATGCCCTTCCAATAGATTATTCCGAAGTTTCCATCAAACGGCGGACATTTCGCGACGGAGAAAGCGAATTTTCGATCAACAGCCAAATTTGCAGGCTCAAGGATATCCGCGATCTTTTCTTGGATTCGGGATTGTCAACCCAGTCGATATCGATCATGAGCCAAGGCAACGTCGACGCCGTGTTATCGTCAAAACCCGAGGATAGGCGCGCGATATTTGAAGAAGTTGCGGGCATCAGCAAATATAAAACAAGAAAAGTAGAAGCCGAAAAAAAGCTTATCATGTCCGAGCAGAATTTGCTGCGGATATCCGACCTTAAAGTTGAAATATCCGAACAATTGATCTCACTTGAGTCCCAGGCAAAGACCGCCAGCGAATATAAAGGCATACAAGAACAGCTTAAGTCGTTAGAGCTTGCAACTTTTAAAAAGCAGGCTAAACAGCTTTTGGAAAGAAAGGGCCAGGTATCGTCCGAACTTGAAAAGATAAAAAGATCAAACCAGGAAAAAGAAGACCAGAGAAAAAAAATATTCGAAGAGAAGGCTTTATTGGCCCAGCAATTGCGCGAAATTGAAAGATTAATCGATCAAACGCTTTTAGAAACCGATAGGGCCAAAGACCAGATCGAAGAAGAACGCGGCAATTTGGTCCTCGAAAAAGAAAGATATCTTTATTCGGAAAAAGGCAAGCTTAGGGACATAAAAGAAGAAGAACGGTTTTTAGTTTATGAAATAGGGAAAATTTCAGAAGATATCAGGCTTCTGGAACTGAAGAAGACCGATCTTATTGAAAAAAGCAAAGACCTAGCTAAAGGCAGCCTGTCAGAATTCGGGGATTTCAAGGAAACGATCAGGCTTACGATCGATATTTCGCAAAAATTGAAAGAGATCTTGAGATCCGCGTTCGGAAAAACTCATGAGTACCTGAATTCGAGCAGCCAAGCCGAACAGTTCAATAAATTGCTTAACATCGAAAAATCCCATATAGACGAAGAGATGGAAGCTCGAAAGAAAGAAAATATTTTCAAGGCCAAAAAGCTTGAGGAACTCAAAGGCGCGATCAAGCTTGCCGAGGCAAGCCTAAAAGAACTTGAGCTTGCGACGGAAGAATTCATCAAAACGCCAATGGGCCAAATAGCGGCCGAGCTTGTAGAAAAAAGGAACAATGGATTAAAGAAGCTGGAAGAGCTAAGGCTGTCCCGGGAACAGGCATCGCTAAAACTTGAGGAATTGGAAAAGGCGTCGTATGGCGGGGCCGTTTCCAATGACGGGACATCCGACCTGATCAAGCAGGAGATATTTTTGGCGAAAATCGATTCGGAGCTTGCGCAGATCGAGTCGCACATAAGAGTCGAATATGGTCTAACATATGACGAGCTTCTCCAATTCCAAGACGAAAGCCCGAACGTATCAAAAAGCAAAAAAGAGATCGAGAGTTTGAAATATCGCTTAAGGGAGCTTGAGCCGGTCAATCTGCTTGCGATCGACGAATTTGAAAAATGCAAAGAAAGGAATTCTTTCGTCGAATCGCAGCATCAAGACATCGTTTTAGCCCGCGAAAACCTCAAAACCTTGATCACGGAGCTTGATCTAAAAGCGCGGGAGGATTTCATAAAAAGCATGGAGGCCTTGGCCGCGAATTTTTCGCAGGTATTTTCCGAGCTTTTCGAAGGCGGCGAGGCAAAGATCGAGATCGAAAAAGATAAAGACGCGCTTGATGCCGGGATCGAAATATCCGTCAGGCCAAGGAACCGCAAATGGCTGCATTTGTCCCTGCTTTCTGGCGGGGAGAGATCTTTGACGGCGATCGCTTTGCTCTTTGCGATATTGAAAACATCCCCATCCCCAATATGTATCCTTGACGAAGTGGATGCCGCGTTAGATGACGCGAATGTCGGCCGGTTTGCGGGATATCTAAAAAAATATGCCGAGGCTTCCCAGATCATTGTTATTACCCACAATAAACGTACAATGGCCGTTGCAGATACGATCTATGGGATAACGATGGAAGAACCCGGAGTATCGAGAGTCCTATCGATGAAGCTTGAAAAGGCAGCGTGATCCAATGCGCTTTGCATTAGGCGTATTATTTTTAATTTTTTTATCTCCAGCTCTTGCCGCAAATATGCCTGCGCCGCAATGGGGCGAAAAAGGGATCACAATAAACAGTACCCCAGGTAATACCGTCCAACAGCATCCAAAGGTCGCTAAGATCGGAAGTTCCGAATATGCCGTTGTTTTTGAGGATTTTCGGTCGGGCAATTCGGGGCTATACCTGCAAAAGATAAATGAAAGCGGCAATCTCCTCTGGGATAAAAAAGGGTCGCCCGCAACCAATCTTAAATGCGAGCATCTTTATCCGCAAATTTTATCCAATAATTCAAATGAAGCATATATCGTTTGGCAAGACAATAGAAGCAATACTTTTAATGTATATTTGCAAAAGATCGATCTTAACGGGAACTCCATTTTCCCCCAGAATGGGATAAGGATATGCGGAACAACCGAATATCAGGTATTTCCTGAAATGATCTTGGCCCAAGACGGCGGGGTTATTATTTCTTGGGTTGACTATCGTTCAAAAGAAGAAGACATATATGCGCAAAAAGTAAGCCCGAACGGTGAAAAACTTTGGGGAGAAAACGGAGCCCCTGTTTGTACTCTGCGCGGGACACAATGGTCGCAGAAGATCGTTCAAGACGGGTCGGGCGGGGCTATCATAGTTTGGGCCGACAGGAGGTCGGGAGATTTTGATATTTACGCCCAGCATTTGGATCCTTCGGGAAAAGCCCTTTGGCCCATAAATGGCATTGCTGTTTGTAAAAAACCGGGAAACCAGGAAAATCCAAAAATAGTCCAAAATGGCCTTTCCGGCGCGTACATCGCATGGTCTGAAAATGGGGCTGATGAGGTCGGAATATATGTTCAAAATATGGATCCGTTCGGCCGTCAAACCTTTGGCGAATTAGGGGTCAAGGCCTCAAAAGTCTTTTTGAAGCCCGGAGCTTTCGATATTGGAAAAGACAACAATAATAATGCGATCCTTGCCTGGAGCGATTCGAATGCGGGAGATCCGGACATCTATATGCAAAAGATATCAAGCGACGGGACGCTATTGCTTGGCGACGAGGGACTGCCGGTCGCGAGGATAGGCGGCGCGCAGGAGGATCCTAAAATATTCGGGACCGCAAAATTAACCGTTGTTTGGGAAGACCTTCGGGGGAACGGCCGCCAATTATTTATACAGGAATATAATG
Source organism: Candidatus Saganbacteria bacterium (assembly GCA_016223245.1). Lineage (NCBI taxonomy): Bacteria > Bacillati > Candidatus Saganbacteria bacterium. The sequence goes on from JACRPL010000011.1 coordinate 42,610, forward strand.
AAGATACTGTCCCGCAATTTAGCGACAATGGGATGCCGATATCATTGGGCCAGCATAACGCGCGATCGGCGGATATTGATCTCTCATCCGATATGTCCGCGCTCATTTTATATCAAGACGATAAACACGGCAATTTTGATATATATGCCCAAAAACTGACCAATTCCGGAGGAAGAGAATTTGGCGACCACGGAATGATCGTCAATAATGCGATAGGATCCGTTATGAGGCAGAATATGCGGGCGAGAGCCGACAATAAAAATAATATTTTTGCCGTTTTTGAGGACAAAAGGTCCGGACAGCTAAATGTATACGCCCAAAAGATAGGGCCTTCAGGGAAATTGCTTTGGGGAAAAAATGCGGTCCCAGTCGGAGCATTAAAAACCATGCAGGTTGACCCCGATGTTGTTCCCGACCATAAAGGCGGAGCTTATATTGTCTGGGAAGATTTTAGGGAAGCACAGCCTATGATCTATTTTCAACATTTCAATGAAAAAGGAGAAGCGCAAATAAGCCATGGAGCAAGGCTTACCCCGTGGGCCATAACACTTGGGCAGAAAAAACCAAGAATTATAACCGATCAAAAAAATGGCGCAATTGTTGTATTTGTTGATGATAGAAGCAATTTGAACGAAGACGATATTTATGCCCAAAGGATAAGCTTTAAAGATAATTCTTTGCTCTCAAAAAACGGGAAACTTGTTTCTGCTGGGAATGGGAATCAAGGCGATCCGCGCATTTCCCCTAGATCATTGATCATAACTTGGACCGATTATAGGGCGGGCGACAGGAATTCCGATATTTACGCCCAAAAGATCGATCTGTCGTTAAATACAAAATGGGAAGAAGACGGCATTCCTATATGCCAAGCTCCAGATTCCCAAAGGGATCCCGCGATCATTGACGATGGGAAAGGCGGAGCAATAATCACATGGACGGATAAGGGCGGCGGCAATTATGATATTTACGCGCAAAGGGTCAATAAAGATGGACAAGTTTTGTGGATAAAAGACGGGGTTCCTGTCTGCCAGGAAGGTGGGGCTCAGCAACAGCCAAAAATTGTTCCGACAAATCCCGGAGAAAGTTTTATTGCATGGGAAGATTTTAGGTTCAGCGATTGGGATATTTACGCGCAGTCATTGGATGGCCAGGGAAGGATAGGGGCCAATCCTGATGGCATTCCTGTTTGCAGGCTCCCGGGCACCCAGTACTCTCACGATGTCGCGCGATATTCGGATAAAATATTAACAGCTTGGGAAGATTACAGGAATCAAAATAAATATAATATATATCTGCAGGCATTCAGTTTATCCGGAGAAAAGATATTAAAAGATGGCGGGATATTAATTGATGGGACGCAAAACGGAGGGAGAACCCCCCAATTAGCCCCGTTGAATGATAAAGAATTCGTATTAGTCTGGGAAGATCGCGCCGACGGCCGGCACGATCTTTCAGCCCAAAAATTTAGATTTTAGCTGCCGCTTTTTTCAATGCTTCGGCCTTGTCAGTTCTTTCCCAAGGCAAGTTCAGTTCCGGCCTTCCAAAATGCCCGTACGCCGCGACTTGCTTATAATGGGGTTTTCTTAAGTCCAAGCTCTTGATCAATAATCCCGCACGCAAGTCAAAATGTGCGTCGATCAATTCGGCTATTTTATCTTCAGATATCTTTCCCGTGCCAAATGTATCAACCATGATAGAAAGCGGTTTGGCAACGCCTATCGCGTATGCAAGCTGAACTTCGCACTTTGTGGCAAGCCCTGCCGCTACGACATTTTTTGCCACATACCTTGCCGCATAAGTACCTGAACGATCAACTTTGGTCGGGTCTTTTCCGGAAAATGCTCCGCCGCCGTGTCTTGCGTAACCGCCATATGTATCAACAATGATCTTTCGCCCTGTAACACCAGTATCGCCTTGCGGGCCGCCGATAACAAAACGTCCGGTTGGGTTTACATAGTACTTGATCTTGTCGTCAACCAAATTTTGAGGAAGTATCGGGATGATAACCCTCTCGATGATCTCTTCTCTTATTTTTTTGACATCAACTTCCGGGGCATGCTGCGCCGCGATCAAAACCGTATCGATCCTAACAGGCCTCCCTTTGTCATACTCAACGGTAACCTGTGATTTTCCATCAGGCCTTAAATATGAAAGTTCGCCTGTTTTTCTGACATCGGCCAGTTTCTTAGCCAATCTATGGGACAGGGTAATTGGGAGAGGCATAAGCTCTGGTGTTTCGTCATTAGCATATCCAAACATCAATCCTTGATCTCCGGCTCCTATTGATTCAAGGTCTTCTTTTATAACTTCGCCGCCGCGGATCTCTAGCGCTTTATCAACTCCGCGAGCGATATCCTTACTTTGTTCTTTTAGAGAAACCAAAACACCGCATGTTTCATAGTCGAAACCGTATTTCGCGCGGGTATATCCGATCTCCTTAATTGTATCTCTAACTATCTGGGGAATCTCGACATATGATCCTGTTGTAACCTCACCCGCTACAACGCATAAACCATTTGTTACAAGAGTCTCAACGGCAACTCGGGCAACGGGGTCTTTCGCAATGATCGCATCGAGGATCGCATCGGACACTTGGTCGCAGACTTTATCGGGGTGGCCTTCGGTCACGGACTCGGACGTGAAAAGATATCTTTTTTCCATTTTTAACTCCTCCCTCTTACGAGCGGACAAGATATTGAAATAATCATATTATATTAAATTTGATTTGTCAATTACTACGGGATATAATCACTTCATGGGCAACTTATCCGAACACTTCAGCAACGAAGATTTTAAGTGCACGTGCGACCTTTGCAAGGGCGAAGAGTTCCGCATTCACTTGGGGCTTGTTGGGGCGCTTGAGATGATAGCCGAGCATTTTAATAAAAGAGTCCTTGTCGGCTCGGCTTATTGGTGCGATAAATATTATGAGAGCTTGAACCGCAGCCGAAGAAGCTACCATACAAACGGCAAAGCCGCGCATATAAGGATCGACGGCGTTGAACTAAAGGATCTTTTTAAATTTGTTGAGACAATTCCGGGATTGAACGGGATAGGCTTTTATCCAAAAGAGAATTTTGTCCATATCGATACGAGACCGATCGAAAAAAAAGAAACCTGGATCAAAGAAGGGGAAACTTACAGCCTGCCGACTTCCGACAAACGAAGCCTTTATGGCCTCTAATCTCGAACCTGTCGAAGCATACCTCAAATCTCTAAAAGCCGAAAGAAATTATTCCCTGTATACTATTAAAAATTATAATATTGATTTGATCGATCTTCTGGGTTTCTTGAAAGATAGGTCTGTTTTTTTGTTGAAGCGCGATGATGCCAGAAGGTTTCTTTATTATCTTGAAGAAAATAAATTCAAAAGAAGTTCTCTTGCGAGAAAAATATCCGCTTGCAGATCTTTTTACACTTGGCTTATGAGGGAAAAATATATCAATGAAAATCCATTCAAGCTTCTTTCGACCCCAAAACTCGAAAAGAAACTGCCGAATTTTCTTTACAGGAATGAAACAGATAAATTGTTTAATGTCTTTTCGGGACCCGAATTCCATGATGTTCGCGATAAGGCGATCATTGAATTATTGTACGGGAGCGGTATCCGCGTTTCGGAAGCCGTAAAACTTAATCTTTCGGATATCGATCTTTTTTCCGGCGAAGTAAGGGTCATGGGAAAAGGATCCAAAGAAAGGATAACATTGATCGGCAGTAAAGCCATTGAAGCTTTGAGGGCATATATAAAAGAAGCTAGGCCGAAATTAATGGCCGGTGAAACAAGGGCTGTTTTCTTAGGCCGGGGCGGGGGACGATTGACGCAAAGGAGCATTGAAAGGCTTATAAAAAAGTGGATAAAGCGCGCGAAGATCGATAAAAATGTTACACCCCATACTTTGCGTCATTCGTTTGCGACGCATTTATTGGACAGCGGCGCCGATCTGCGGTCCGTCCAGGAGCTTTTGGGACACGCTTCGCTTTCAACAACTCAAGTATACACGCATATCACCAAGGAGCGGATGAAATCCGTATATAATTCTTCGCATCCCAGGGCCAAACGTTAATGATATAATTGGTTTGATGAGATGGAGTAAAAGCCGCCCTTTGTGCTCGGAACCTGAGACCGAAGTCTCGGTTCCTCGCATTTGCATAAAAACAATTGTAACCGCGAATTTATTCGCAGGTTACAATTTCAAATTGTTGCCCATCCTGTTATTCTTTTTATGTTTTTCTTCAAGCGCAAAAGCCGTTCCAATTGTTGATTCAATATACGAGAACATCAGGCAGCAGGCGCTCATTAGCCTGCAGGGAACTTTCAATCGGCCGATAAAAATAAAAAGCACCGGAGGCAGGATAATCGGCAAGATCATCTTGAACGACGTTTCTATAGGCAGGGACCTCAATTTTGAAAGGTTTGTCATCGAATTCGATCCAATAAAATATGCCGCGAACCGCGGGAACATCGACCCAGCTATCTCAAAGATCATTTTGGTTAACGGTAAAGCCGATATCCTGCGCGACGCTTCAGGCAAAATAAGCATCGTCGATATTTTAAAGACTGGAAAAGAAGGCGGCCCTCCCCTTAAAGCTAAATTACAGCTCAAGAACATCGAAATTAAATTCAAAGATGTTGCCGGGCTCCCGTACAAGAAAGTCCCCCTCGAAGCCACTTTTAAAAACGCAAATGGGACGATTAATCTCCAGAAATTCCCGAATATTGACATCTCGCTTGCGGCTTTCCAGGACAAAAGCGTTATCGCGGTCAAGGGATCGATAAATTCGGAGAATAATTCTTATGATTTGCGGCTTACGGCTAAAAATCTTGATGGGAAAATATTCGGGAATTATCTTGTGCCCGTCTTGAATTTTAGCGGCGGATCAATCACTGCGGATATCAAGGTCAAGCCCGAGAATACTGTGATTGCGATCGATTCGATCCTGGATAATATGCAGATCAAAGCTTCCGGCAGCATGCGAAAGAGCCTTGATCTTAATGTCGATATCAAAAATGCAGACCTAGACAAGCTTAAAGATTCTATTCCGGACCTGAAGGCTCTTAGCCTGCGCGGCAAGATCGATGCAGGGTTAAAAATAACAGGCACCTTAAAGAACATAAATGTTGTCTCAAAATTATCCATAAAAAACGGGAAATTCCTGAATAGCGGCATCACGGGCGACGCATTTCTTGGATACGCGGGCAATAAGCTTGAAATTAAACGGGCAAGCGTAAAAGCATATTCAGGGGAAATTAATACTTCCGGATCAATTGGTTTTGTTGGGGGTTCCCCGATTATAAATTTTTCAGGCCGCGCATTGGGGATATCCCTAGACAAGCTTTCGTACGGTTCTCCCGGCATAGAAGGAAAATTAGATATAGATTATTCAGTTGCTGGATCGTTGAATAAGTTTTCCGCAAAAATTTCGGGAGTATTAGACGGCGCGGCCTTATGGGACCAGCCTGTAAAAACTTTGAGCGGATCTTTTGGATATGAAGATGGAAAGCTTATTATCAATGGGATCAAGATCGCTTCCGGCCAATCGGAGTTTGAGGGATCCGGGGCAATGTCGCAAGATAAGGATATCTCGTTGAGTTGCAATGCGCGCGAGATACTTTTGAGCGGCAAGAGCGATCTCGGCCCGATCCGGCTTAAAGTCGGGCATTTTCTTGGAGACGTCAGGTTCAAGCTCGACGAAAAATTTATCCGAGCCCCTGTCAGAAACCTTGCGGCTGCAGGCACTATTGAGATCGGAAGCTCAAATATTGGAGCGCAAAAAATCACATCCGGTTTTGGAGATATGGCTTTTACGCATGGGAAGATCGCCTCGGCAAATATGCATTTTTTTGAGGGCGATTCGTCGATAGAAGTTGTGGGCAAGGTTTCCACCCTCGAAGCATCAGATATCCTTATTAGAAGCGACAGGATCAGGCTTGAGGACCTGAAAATTTTGAATTCGTTCCTTCCGCTTGAAGCCTCTGACCCCAAAGGCGAAATAAAACTTGTCCTGAATGCCGCCGGGAAACTGTTTGAAATAAAGGGAGCGAATGATCTCCCCCGCCTAAACCTGTCCGGCAAGCTTTCCGGCAGGGATATAAGGATCGGGGACACCAGTTTGTCTATTGCTTCGATTGAAGGGTCCTTCATTGATAATAGCTTGACCATAAACAATGCTTATGTCAAAACGGAAAGGTCTAATTTTTCGGGATATTTGCGGAGGGCCGGGAACAATAATCTGCAGGCAAGGCTCATCGGCATTGCGGACCTTGATGATTTGAAATTCATAATCCTAAGATACGGCGCGATATCAGGCATTGCAAAATTCGACCTGTGGGCCGCAGGCAATGTAGGCGATCCTGTTGTAAATATGTCATTCGACATTTCCAGGGCGCGATTGAACAGCGCCTTAATTGACAGGATCACGGGCGGGTTAGAGCTTAAGGGAAAACAATTAAAGATCGCAAAGCAGTTGAATATTACAGCGCTTAAAAATAATCTGCAGGTAGACGGCGCCGTGGGCCTCTCCGATGATCTTTTAGAAAGCAATGTCGACTTGGCCGTAAAACTCCAAAAAGGCGACCTGTTCGACGGATCAAAATTTGCGCTGAATGCTTACAGGGAATCAGAGAGGATGCTCAAGCCTGTTCTGCAGAGCCGCGCGAAGATAGAGCTTCCGCAAAGCGTTTCGCTGACGGTTGAAGGTATGGCATTATACAAAATGTTGGATAAATTAGTTTCAGACATTAAGGGATACAAAAAGTCCCTTGAGCCTGCTTTTGTCGAAAAAGTGGACGGGGAAATAGATGGCTCTGCCAGGATTTCAGGCTTGATCAATGACCTAAAGATCGAGGCTGATGTAAACATTATGAACGGCAATTACAATAAATATAGATTTGATAAATTTAGCTCCCATTTTTACGTCAGCCGCGAAGGCATCCAAATTTCAAGGGCCTCCCTTGCAAATAAAGATGGCAGGGCCGAAGCTTCCGGCGGATATTTATTCTCGCCGCAGGCTTTGAAATTCAGGATAATAGGAACTGATTTCCCTATTGATTTCCTGAAACTTTGGGTCGATAAGGAATTTTCCGGGCGACTTTCATTCGGTTGCGCCGTCAATGGGACGATCTTAACCCCTGAAGCGGATGCCTGGATCGCGGCTAAAAAAATAAACCTTGCGGGAATTGATTTTAGCAAGATCGGAGGGGAGATATCATACAAAGGCGAGAGGCTCAAGCTTAAGGATATAAATTTAAGCGAAGGCCAAAAAACTTCCTCTATCAATGCAGAGATATTTAGCGACGGAGGATTTAGCGCCATTGCATCGCTCGAGGGGAATTCGTTAGGCCTCATCAACCTGTTCAACGATGAAGTGAAATGGCTTTCAGGGGCATCTACAGGCTACGTTAGCATTTCCAACAAGAATGGGCTTGCTATTTCAGGCGACCTATCAATAAGCAAAGGGATAGCGCGCATTAACAAGCTCGGCACGGATATCGGCGGCCTTGATGTCAATGCAAGCGCGTCGAATAAAGTCGTCTATTTGAAAAAGTTGAACGGTTATTTTTACGGGGGGGGCAATGCGGCGCCCAGTCCAGTTTCAATCTACGGGTATCTCGACCTGGATAATAACTATGTCAATTTGAGATCGATCGACGGGAATTATAGGATCAATTATTCAAATATTTACGATGGCATGCTTTCAATAAAAAATGCGTCGATTTTTGGGCCGTTATCCCTGCCCCTTGTTTCATGCGAAGCCAAGCTTGAAGACGGGGCGGTATCTATCCCGCAGGCTTCGGGCGATAGCGCAGGATCGCAGGCCGCAAACCCTATCGGCCTCGATATCAAGCTTGATATCGGCAATAATATTTATCTGACATCGGGGAATATCAGCGCCTTGAACAATATTTTCCTCAATTTAGAAATTTCCGGGGACAACATTGAAGTTAACGGCACGCAAAATGACCCGAAGTTGACTGGGCTTGTCTTGTTCAACCGGGGATCGGTCAGCATATTGAACCGGGATTTTTTGCTGCTTACAGAATCGCAGAAAAAAGAGATATACCCTTATGACCTGGACATGCAATCGAAAGATTACGCCGAATTTTTTGGGGGAATATTGCCAAAGTTGAATATTACTGCCATGACAAGGCTAGAAGAAGCGGAGAACAGCAAAAACGCCGAAACAGCGGCCCCTAATCCAAAAAAAGAAATTACCATCATTTCAAAAATTACAGGAATACCGTTCAGCGCGGAAAAGGACAAGGTTCTAAAGATCGGGTTTAGCGCCTTGGAAGCGGATAGATCGACGAGTCCCCCGACATACAAGAGTTCCGCATACACCGAAGACGAGATCCGCGTCCTTCTGCTCCCTGATTTTATCAAATCGGCCGTCGGATTAAATAAAAGCGGGGCAACTTCCATAGATACAAATGCAGTGATGGCCGATTATTTGAACAGCAGGCTTCAGGCGTACGTTTTCCGCGGCCTTGAGCGCGGGCTCGAAAAAGCTTTGGGGCTCGAAAGCTTGACGCTCCAATATAACTTCGGGCGGGACTTGAGAAAAGCTTTGGGAGCAAAAGATACAAGCCAGGCGGCGGCGCAGACCTTAGGCGTGCAGTTTGTGAAAGGGTTTTTCGACAAATTCTTTATCGACGTCAAGTATTCCCAGCCGATGGAAACAACAGTTGGCGCGGCAAGCCAGACTTATATTAACTACCAAGTTACCTACAGGTTGACATCAGTGCTTTCAATCTCGTATTATAGAGAGCCTATAAGCATTAACGATCTCGTGAGCGGCTATGCAAAAGGGTCGTTGCGCGCGGGGTATTCGTTCTAAGGAGCTATATGAAGAAAAAAATTGGCGTTTCGGCGATCTTGTTGATAATGGCGTTATTATCGCTCTCATTTATCGTGTTCGCGGAAGAGGTCGATATCCCCGCGAAAATAACCGCGTTTGAAGTTTTGGGGAATTCCCATGTTCCCGCGAAGGAGATATTGGAGGCGGTATTCAGCAAGGTAAATGAAAATGTCGACCAGGACAAGATCAAGAACGACCTTAAGGCCATTTATGCCCTTGGGTATTTTAAGGATGTTAATGCTTCATTTGAGGCTTTCAAGGACGGCACGAAGATAATATACAACGTTTCGGAAAATCCCATCCTCCGCGAAATAAGCATCCATGGGAATACGGCGTATCCTACAAGTGAAATAATAAGCGCTATGGGCATTATCCGAGGCGGCGTGCTCAATCTAAAAAATATCAGGAACGGCATTGATTCGATAAATAAAAAATATAAAAAAGACGGATATACCTTGGCAAGGGTAGTTGACATCTCAACAGATAAGGACAAAGTTGCGGTTAAGCTTGCCGAGGGTGTAGTCGAGGGGATAAGCCTTGAAGGAAATGAATCGACCAAAGACTATGTTGTTTTGCGCGAGATGGACACGAAGGCGGGAAAAGTCTTCAATGAAGAAGTGCTTTCAAAAGATTTAAGAAGGATATTCAACTTGGGATTTTTCTCCGAGATCAATCCGGCTTTTGAGCCGGGCTCGTCAAGCGATAAGATGATCTTAGTCATCAAAATAAAAGAAACGAGGACCAATACTGTGAATTTCGGAGGCGGCTGGGGGGAGCGCGACGGCTGGTTCGGGTTTGCCGACCTTGCGATCAACAATTTAATGGGTACAGCCCAGGGGCTTATGGTCCGCGGACAAGCAGGCCAGCAGCTCACGACTTACCAATTCAAATATTCAAATCCCTGGTTTTTGCCCGAAAAACTCGGGAACAGGACATCGTATACATTGCGAGCATGGAATACCCAGGGGAACGATATTTACTTGACCCAGCAGGACCAGTACAATGTCGGCTGGGATATGGCTTTCGGTAAAACTTACAAGGATTTTTTTGGGGGCAGCATCAACTTCGGATCCGAAAGCATCTCTCCCAGAAGCGGAGCGTCTTTTGAGGCGTATACTGCGCCGTATATCGGAGCCACTTTCTCGTATGATACGCGAGATGTCTGGATGAATCCCAAAAAAGGCGTTTATGACGTTTTGTCATTGAAACAAGGTTGGAATGTTACCAAGTCATCGACAAATTTCTTCAAGATCGGTTTGGACCTGAATGGTTTCAGGCCGGCAGCCGATTCCCAGGTCTTTGCGGCTCATTTTGGGGTTGGGCTTGGCATTGGCGCGGTTCCTCTTGGCGAACTTTATTGGGCAGGGGGGCCGAATACTGTCCGAGGGTACGGGTTAACCGAGCTGCGCCGGGGAGCAAGGAAAATTATTGCAAACCTCGAATACAGGTTGACGTTCAACGAAATGTTCCAAGGTGTCTTTTTCTACGATTGGGGAAATGCTTGGGATGTCGGCATGCCAGAGACCGAAAAATTTATGGCGGGGTGGGGGCCGGGATTGCGGCTTAACACGCCTCTAGGGCCTATTCGTTTGGATTACGGGATCGGCACGGCAAAGACCGCCTCCGATGGTATCTTGCACTTCAGCATTGGTCAAGCCTTTTAAATCGCTGTTGTTTTTATCGTCAAAATAATTTTTTAAAACCACTTTACAGCCTCACTATATCCAATAATACCCGTTTGCCCGCCTTTGGAGGGCTTCTGGCATAAAAATTGCTATTAACTGTTAGAAACAAAATGAAACAAACAATGCCGGAAGAAATAATTGAAAGAAGGATCTATTTGATAAGAGGGCATAAGATCATGCTTGATCGTGATCTAGCCGAACTTTATGGAGTTGAGACTTATAACCTTAATAAAGCTGTTAAGAGGAACAAAGAAAGGTTCCCTGAGGATTTTATGTCCCAACTTTCAAAAGAAGAATACAAAGCTTTAAGATTCCAAATTGGAATCCTAAAAAGAGGGCATCATTCAAAGTTTCTGCCATATGCATTTACGGAATTGGGTATTTCCATGCTTTCTTCTGTTCTGCGAAGCAAAAGAGCGATAGCTGTCAATATCCAAATTATGAGAACCTTCGCAAAATTGAGAGAAATTCTATCTTCACATAAAGACTTGCGGAGAAAGATCGAAGAAATGGAATCAAAATATGATTATCAATTTAAAGCAGTTTTCGACGCTATCAAAGCGCTGATGGATGAGCCAGCGAGCAAAACGGGCAAAATTGGGTTTTTGAAATAATAGACGCGAAGTTGAGCTATTTCGGCGAATTTTCGTTCCAGACGGCGGGGTTGCCTTCGGGGTGTTGGCGCCCCGCCACGATGGAAAATGCAAATCAATAGGAGGGTGGAATGGATACATATGAAATAGATAAAATTTTAGGGTACGAAGATGCTTGCAACTTCCAACTTCAAAACAAATAATAATATCCAAATTCCAAATATCGAACAAAAAGAAGCCAAGCCGAGGGATTTAAGGGAAAGGCTTTTTAGGTTTTCGGTGGATATATTATTTATATGCAAGAAATTGCCAAATTCTGCTGAATTTGAAAACATCAAAAAGCAGCTATCTAAATCGGTCACTTCGATTGCCGCAAATTTTGAAGAAGCCGATGGCGCCCTTTCAAAAAAGGATTTTATCAATAAGTTAAGCATCGCCAGAAAAGAAGCGAAAGAGACAAAATACTGGCTTAGAGTATTGGGCGAGATCCATTTAAATGAAATTGATTATTATTTAGATGAATCCGAACAAATAATTAAAATATTGAGCTCAATCCTGTTCAAGTCCGGTTATAGATCACGATTGAATAACTTGCAATCCTAGTATTTTGTATTTGATTGTTTGAATTTTGAATATTGTTTGGGTGTTGGAAGTTGGAAGTTGGAAGTTGGAAGTTGGAAGTTGGAAATTGCCTAGAATGGTGTTATAATGACCCTATCAGGTTCCAATCGACTCGGAGCATCGATGGCAAATCGTTTCTACCATCAAAAAGGTTTATATTTACCCCTTACGGCACAACTTTATCCAAAAATTCCCGCAAAACCGATTTTATGCATATTTTCTTGGGCGAGGCTTGGGAAAATAACGTGAAATTAATGTTGCGTTTTGCCGATATATATAAGGGATTTTTGAAATTGGATAAAAGGAGCGGCGGATTTTGAAGAAGTTAATACTTGCAATCATTATTCTTCTATTTTCAAGTATGGCGTTTGCTGCACCATCGATAACGATCTTTTCTCCAAAAAGCGGAGACAATATCGGCGGGAGCATAAATATAACTTGGTTAGCAAGTGATTCTGTTGGTTTTTCTTTAACCCCAATTTCAATTTATTATTCGGTTGATGGCGGCGCAACTTACACTAAAATTACAAATGCGACAGAAAATGACGGACAATCTTGGTGGGGAAGTTGGGGCATATCAGACACTGCAGCGGCTAAAATAAAAATAGAAGCAAAAAATCTGAACAATGAAATAGCAACCGCCGAAAGCAATGTTTTTAGCATCTATTCATCGCCTTATACAAATTTAGCAGTTTCTATACCATATATATTGATTGGGGGGACAACGCAAGAAATATCTTGGAATTCATATGATGCCGGCAGCGACTTATTGGAGAATTCTGTAAGCATCTATTTTCGAGAGAATTCTAATACAGACTGGGTGCTCCTTGCCTCAAATCAGGCATTAAGCGGCAAGTATATTTTTTCGGTGCCATTGATAAACAGCTCGAATGCAGCGATAAGATTTGATGTAAAAGATAAAGCAGGGCATGCGGGAAGCGATTCTTGGGGTTTTTCAATCACCACAAAGCCCCCTTCTATCGCGGTTTCAGCCCCTAATGGAGGGGAAAAAATCGATGGCGGGAAGCAATATACATTAAAATGGACCGTTGCAAACAGCGAAAGCCTGCCGGCATATCCATTTTCACTTTTTTATTCATTAGATAACGGGAGCAGCTATACAAAGATCGCCGAGGGCATTCAAAGAGGCGCCACTTCATACAATTGGGCGGCTCCATTAATAAACAACGCGCTGGCAAAAATAAAAATTACAGCTGCGGATGTATTTGGCAAAGTATATTCCGACGAAAGCGATAATGCCTTTACATTATATATGCCGCCGGCAGGGACGATCCTTTCTCCGAACGGCGGAGAAAACTTGAAAGGCGGAGATGTGGCAAATATCACGTGGATCGCCTCCGGCGAGGGGATCAATCCATCAGATTGCAAGGTTAATCTGAAATACTCGACAAACGGCGGAAGCGCATGGCAGGATATTGCGAGCGGATTGGACAACAGCGGATTATACGGCTGGACTTTGCCCAAGATCGACAGCAACAAAACCAAAATAAAAGTTGAAGTTATTAACAGCAAAAGCGAAGTTGTAAGCAGCGACCAAAGCGATAATGATTTTACGATCGACAGCACCCCGCCGACTGTTACTATTTTAAAGCCAACAGCAACGTACATATGGACCTTGAATAATAGTTACGGCTATGGGGGAGGCAAGTTCGGTTCAGATTTAACAATTTCTTATAATGCTAATGATAATTTTGGATTTTCAAGCGCAGATTTATATTTTTCAAATGACGGAGGCAACTTATATAAATGGATAGGCGCATCTCAAAAAATAAATGAAAATAGTTCTTTTTGGATTGAAGAGCCAAACGATACGGAAATCGCAAAAATAAAGGTTCAAGTCAAAGATAAGGCGGGAAATATTGCAACATTAGAAAGTGCCGCGTTCAAAGTAGCATCTGTCCCATTGGTTTCAATTATCTCTCCAAGTTGGAATGAGTATATTAAAGGCGGAACATCTTATAAGATCAAATGGCAGGCAAGCGACTTAAAAAATAATCTTTTGTCGAATCCAATTACAATAAAATATTCTTCAAACAATGGAACGTCATGGCAAACAATTGCATCAAATGAGGTCAATGACGGCGAATATGACTGGACTGCGCCAAGCATCGATGTTAATCAATATAACGGGAAATTGAGGATCGAAGCGCTAGATTCCGATGGCAATGTCGGGTTCCAAGAAGTATATGCGGGCATTGATTCGACCGCGCCGACGGTAAAATTCACAAATCTGCCGGCGGAAGACATGATTAAAACCGATGGGCAAATTAATTTAACCTGGAATATAGTCGAAAAAGGAAGCGTCAAGGGAGCGGAGCTGTATTATTCAACAGATAGCGGCGCAAGCTATAGCAAAGTTGAGCAAACAATAAATTATTGGAATAATGGCGGGAGCTGTACATGGGATGTCCCGCAAGCGCTAAATGGGAAAAACGTTAAGTTTAAAGTTGAAGTTGTTGATTATGTAAATAATGCCGCCACCGATGAGAGCAAATCCTATAAGATAATGTTTATCCCGAAAGTTTCAATTGTTTATCCTATCCCTTACTCATTTGCCGGCGGGTCGACCTATAACATCAAATGGAAGGCAAGCGCCACCGCTAGCAATTTAGCGCAAAATCCCATAACGATAAAATTTTCTTCAGACAATGGAGCTTCATGGGAAACAATTGCGGCAAACCAGCCGAATACTTCCGAATATATATGGAAGGTCCCTTCAATTGATGCGAAATATTGCAAGATAAGGATAGAAGCTGTCGACGTAGACGGGACCATAGGATCATCAGACATGGGATTTAGAATTGACAGTACTGCTCCCGATATTATCCTAACCTCATTAAACAGCGGAGAAACTATTAATTCCGGACAAAATTACAATATCACTTGGAAATGGACGGATAAAAACAGCGGACAAAATGGAAGCACCCTTAACTGCATTATTTCATATTCAACAAATGAGGGAGCTGCCTATTCGAAAATAGGCGATTCTTCGGCATATTTTTATGGGTGGGACGGCTATAAAGATGGAAATTTTGTTTGGACTGTTCCTGACAATATTTCAACAAGCAGCGCCAAGGTGAAATTGGAAGCAATAGATAATGCAGGCAATATTTCAACCGCCGAAAGCGCAAAGCCTTTCAGCATAATGATCCCGCCTGTCGGGACCGTCCTGTCGCCAAACGGGGGAGAGAATTATTATTATTTGGATACGGTCGGCATAAAATGGAAAAAAGACGGCGGAGAAGCTGTTGCCAATGATTATTTAGTCGATCTTTATTACAAGAAAAATGGCGGAAGCGATTGGAAAACGATTGCCCAAGCAATAAAGAATACAGGCGCGTATTCGATTCCGGTATCGGTAATCGTCGCCGACTCAAAAACATATATCAATGAAGCTAAGATCAAAGTTGAAATGGTGAAAAATGGGACAATTTCTTCGTCGGATGAAAGCGACGATGTTTTTGTGGTTTATAGCGGCACATCATCAAATGTGAATAACGCGATATTAATTAAGGCGCCATCAACGGGTGAGGTTCTAACTGCCGGCAGCACTTATAAGATTGCTTGGGAAACAAATGACAACCTATATCTTAGTAAAAAAGATAAAATATCCATTTATGTTTATTATTTCAGCGACCATGATGAATATCCATATAACAAGAATGTATCCGGAGTAGATTTTATTGCCAAAGATCAACCGGGCGATCAAAATTATTTTAATTGGAAAATCCCAACTAATACCAAAGCCGCGAAATTCGCAAGAATATATGTAAACACGAGCGGCAAGCAATATGCCAATGGTTACAGCGCGGAATTCTCGATTGATTCGCCATTCACGGATAAAAACTTATATTTCGACGCATCCGGCGAGGCAAAAATCGAATTTCCGAATGGAGTTGAATCCGGCTTGAAATGGGCGAAGTTTGAAGAAACACCGTCGCCCAAAACTGCGCCAAGAGGGGCGAAGATCGTAAAGGCCCCATTCAAAATATCAGGAGATGTTGACGACCTTAAGGCGGAAGGCCAATTTTCGCTCCCATTCGCTTCCGAAATCAAAAACCCGAAAGTATTCTGGTTTTCTCCAAAAGAAAATAAATGGCAAAAAGTCGCTGCCGTAAAACTTGGCGATAAAATGCTCTTTAAATTCAGGAAGCTCGGCGTCTTTGCTGTTTTTGACGTAATCGACAACAACCCTCCGGAGATTTTTTCAATTAAGGTAAATGGGAGAAAAGTCGCAAAAGACGACTCGATCCCAAGCTCCCCCGATATCCAAATCGATGTTAAAGATGATTATGGGATCGACATCGGAGTCATGTCTCTTTCAATAGATAATGAAGAAGCAAAATCACTGCAATTGGATGGAATTTCGGCAAAATCGGACGCTTTTCCCGTTCAGGCCGGCACGTTCAGGACCAAAGGCGCGTTAAGCGCGGACCTGCCGGTCGGACCGCATACATTTACAATTGTTGCGTCCGACGAAGTCGGCAATTCAACAACTTTTATTGAAACGCTATATGTCGTCGGCTCGTCCGTTTCGGGGCTTATGGTTTATCCGAACCCGTACCATATCGGCCAAACCCTTAAATTCGACGGCCTGGCATCCGACGTCAATGTCTATATATATGAAATATCTGGCGATCTGGTGTGGCACGGATTTACATCGGGAGCGGCGAGCATATCGTGGGACGGCAAAAACAATTTCGGCAATGCAGCCGTGCCGGGCGTGTATTTATACCTTGTAAAAGATTCCCAAGGGAGCAGATCAATTGGCAAAATTGCAGTTATTAAATAAAATATTTTTAATAATAATCGCTGCCGCTTTAGGCGCTTCACCGGCGTTCGCGCAAAGCGACCAGGCAGGGACATCCGGCAGTGCGTTCTTAAAACTTGACCAAAGCGTCAAGGCGGCGGGGCTCGGGGGAGCGTTTGCCGCCTTGGCCAATGACCCTTCGGCGATCTATTATAATCCCGCGGGGCTCCAGATGCTGAAAAACAAAAAACTTTCTTTTACAAACACAAATTGGCTTGTCGGTTCGAATTATTCAACTATTTGCTATGCCCAGCCGTCGGGAGGCTCCGATACGTTTGGAGGCTCGGTTTCTTATCTTAATTATGGAAGCATACAAGAAACAACGGCAGTTTCCCGGACGGGGACTGGGAGGTCTTTTGCTCCTGTTTCATATCTTGGGATATTATCTTGGGCGAGGAATATGAGATGGGGGTATTTGGGGGTAAGCGCAAAACTCCTCCAGCAGAATATCGATTCATACAGCGAAAACGGCGTCGGGGTTGATGCCGGTATTTTGAGCGCGACACCTATGGAGTACCTAAGATTTGGAGCATCTGTCTTGAATTTGGGATGGAGCGGAGATAAAGTCCTCCCTTATACTATCTTGATGGGCCTTGCCTATGAAACAAACTTTGGTTTGGATATATTAGCCGATATGCGAATTCCAAGAGATGCGTTATCGACCATACATTTAGGAGTCGAATATGCTCCAATTCCGCTTTTATCTTTAAGAGGAGGGATCAACACGAAAGCAAACGACGAAGCAGGCGGGAATTACAGTTTAGGGTTGGGGCTTAACCTTTCTGCTTTGAATATTGATTATGCATATGTCCCTTATGCCGACCTCGGGGCAACACATAGGATAGGAATGGAGGCCAAATTTTAATGACAAATCGAAAATTGGTTTTTTGGATTTTGATATTAGGATTTACCACGTTAGTGGTCGGTTGCGGGAAATTATCTAACTCTCCAAATATAGTAAGCCTTGCAAACCAAGGCGAAATATCAGGTAAAATTTACAGCCTTTCTGCTTCAAATTACTATGCCGATAAATTTGTCCCAATCCCGGGGGCAAAGGTCACGGTTGGGACAATAGAAGTTATTGCGTCGGCGGACGGGTCTTATAAAATTTCAGGGGTGCAGGCAGGGGAAATGCAAATAACGGCAACTGCTGAAGGGTTTTCGGCTAATACAATTAAAGCAAACAGGAATGTGATAAATTTCTATCTTCAAGGCGGATCATCGTCAACTGAAAAAGGAACAGCAACAATTACCGGAACAATTTATGGCTTGCCTTCGGGAATTTCCAGTGTTTATGGAAGTGCGATTTCCGCTGCAAAAGGCTCTTCAAGCTCAAGTTATGACCCCTCATTATACAAGTACACGATCACTGGCGCCCCTGATGATGGGGAAACCTATGTTTTTGCATATTATTCAACTTACGAAGCAGGGTTAAATAGGAGAGTTTACTCGTATAAAAAAGTCAGCATGACGTCCGCGAGCCGCGAGGTTGATCTGGATTTCGCGGCCTCCGACAAATCCTTGGTCGTAAATATTAAAAACAAGCAGGGACTTGTTCCGGGAACATTGTATGCGCACCTTTATAATGGATATAGGCTCCTGCTTTCCGGGCTTTACAATAAAAGCCAGACGCAAGAAGGGACTGTTAATATTTCGAAGATCCCCGCGCTTGAACCAGGGGACAGTTATTCGGTAAATATATATGCCTCGGGAACGGCCGCAGGCGATATAACCTCGATAAATTTATATAAAAACAGCCTGACTGCAGGGCAAAGTGTTGATCTAGACATATCGACAATTCCTGATTTTAAGATCAATAGCCCAACTAGCGGCGAAACTCTATCAAGCCATCCGACTTTCGCGTGGGAGCCGATAAGCGATGATAAAACTTTATATGTAGTTTATCTGTATCCTACCGACTCTTATAGCACAATTTGGTGGGGAATGACGAAAAGCAGTTCCATAACGCTTCCTGAAGCAGTCATATTAAACAGTGGCGGGTACAAATGGTCTGTGGCAGTCCTAAATGCCTCAAACTTAGATCCTGCGGATATAATCCCGTCAATTTCACAATCATCTTATAATTGGATAATTGGATCGTCAATGAGGAGCTTTACTTATGCGAAATAAATTGATATTTGCTGTGTGTGTTTTGGGTTTTATTTTTTCATTTGAGATTTGTCATTTGTCAATCCCCGCAGGGGCAATGGGAGCTCCTATTCCACGAAGTGAACAAATAGAGATCCTCCGGATAGATGACTTTGAAGATGGGGATATCGCAAAAAGCCCGTCATGGTGGGTTTTTGATAATATATCCTGCGAAATCATAGGCAGCGGTGGGCTAAACGGAGGCGATCTGGGCGTAGAGCGGTCTGTTGGAGAAAGAGCTCTATTAATAAAGAGCAAAGGGAATATCGAGTGGTACGCGGGCGGGCTTGGATTTATCGAAAAATATCCAATAGACTTGTCAAAGTATAAGGATCTCCAATTTGATATTTTCGGATTTGGGGCGGGAGATGGGACGCTAAAAATTGAAATTTATGATGACGATAATGATAGTTGGACGTTTGAGAAAGACAAAAAAGACCAGAACAAGCTATTATTTGACGATAGGTTTATCTCGGCTATCCCAATAAATTGGAGCGGATGGAAAAGAGTTTCTGTTCCGTTTGATTCATTTATTGACGATAATCCGGGAGCGGGGAATGACAAGTTTGATCTGGGGGCAAAAAATGGCAAAGGCGGCGTTCTGCAGATACAGCTGATCTGTCTCGCTTCGACTAAAGGCTCACCCATTAAGTTTGCCGTTGATAATTTGCGGTTGGCCAGATAGAGCTGGGGAGGACAACAGCGTATCAGATCCCGAGCCTGATATTCTGATACTCTGAAAAACGGAGGGTGAGATGAAAAAAACATCGAGGGGCAAGTAGCAAGAAGGAAGCTCCATAATGGCATGGAGATTGCTTGTATTTGTGTATAGGGGGCAATAGGAGAGAAGTCAAGGCGAGATATCGTATTAATTGACGAAAAGGCATCTGATGGAAAAATATTTATTATGAAAAGCAAAAAAACAGACCAAAATCGCTACGACAAATTAATAAATTCCATAGGAATATTGCTTAATAATGCTCGTGAAAAAGCTTTTCAGCAAGTAAATAGTATATTGGTAAAAACATATTGGGAGATTGGAAGGCACATAATCGTTTATGAACAAGAAAATAATCTCAGAGCCGAGTATGGGTCAAAACTGCTAGATCAGATCGCTCATGATTTGAAGGAAAATAATGGAAAAGGATTCAGTCGAAGTAATGTTATATATATGAGACTGTTATACAAGAAGCATCCAATAAGTCAGACACTGTCTGACCAATTGAGCTGGAGTCATTTCGTAGAATTGCTGGGCGTAGAGGATGACCTGGCCCGTTCTTTTTACGAGAAGGAGTGTTTGTCTAACCGATGGAGCGTCAGAGAGCTTAGGCGACAGATCGATTCAATGCTTTTCGAGAGATTAGCCTTAAGCAGAGACAAAAAAGGGATTCTTGAGCTGGCCGTCAAAGGGCATAAAATAGAAAAACCGGAGGACATGGTCAAAAATCCATATGTATTGGAATTCTTGGGGATCCCAAAGGATTACAAGTACTCGGAAAAAGAACTTGAGCAAAAAGTTATTGATAATATGCAAGAATTTTTGATGGAATTAGGCAAAGGATTTTCTTTTGTAGCGCGTCAATTTCGTATTACTTTGGGCAACAAGCATTTTTATGTTGATCTGGTGTTTTACCATCGGATCTTAAAATGCTATGTGCTGATCGACCTTAAGCTTAATGCGGTTTCGCATCAGGATGTAGGGCAGATGAATATGTATCTCAATTATTTCAAGAAAGAAGAAATGCATGAGGGCGACAATGGGCCGATCGGAATAGTTTTGGGCGCAGAGAAGAATCACGTTCTTGTTGAGTATGCATTAGGCGGGATATCAAATAAACTGTTTGCTTCAAAATATCGATTATCTTTGCCGGATAAGAAGCTTTTGCAAGGCGCCATGGAGAAATTTGTTGTCGGTAGTTAAAAAAATAGCGTGCAATTTGGGGTGGGAATTGGCGATAATAAACTAGTGCGAAGTTGGAATAAACCGGAGGAAGAAATGAGAAGTAAAATATTGGTTGGTGTTATTGTTTTTGGAATTTTGGGAATAGTTTTAACCGGATGCAATAAGCCGCCGGAAGAATTAGTAGGAAGCGCATTAGACAAAGGTACTACGACAACCGCAACCAGCACTACTTCAACTTCCTCGACAACTTCGACTACCACAACGGTTATTGTATCAACAACTACAACCACCCTTGCGAAGCAGATACTCCTTCCTCCTGATAGCGTTTCGGCCCAAGCAACTGATACCTATGTCGAATTAACTTGGAAAGATAGCCCAAATGCGCATGTGACAGGATATAAAATATATCGAATGAGCGCTGGAAGCTCCGATTTTAACCTGCTCTCAACCCAAGGCAAAGTTAATAAATACAGCGATCATTCGGTTGAAAGCGGGCAAACGTATATTTATGCCGTAAGATCGATTGGGGATGGATCAGATAGCGATCTTTCCATCGCCGCGGTAATAATATTTACACTTGTCGACAAAATAGCGCCGGCGGCTCCAGTAAGCCTTTCCGTTTCTTCCGGTACCACGACCGTTTCTTTGGATTGGCAGAAAAATTCGGAGGCAGACCTCTCCGGGTACAATATTTACCGAAAAACCGAAGATGAAGCGTTATTCAATAAGATCAATAAAAAACCAATAGTTTCTAATTATTTTTCCGACACATCTCTTGCCTCAAACAAGACTTATCAATATAAGGTCACCGCAGTTGACACAAGCAGCAATGAGAGCGGCCCCTCTGTTGTTGTTACTATTAAAACCCTAGCGTCGGTGGATACTTCGGCGCCTGCCGCGCCGGCAAATTTTACAGCAACAGGCGGAGAATATCAGGTTAGTTTGAAATGGGACAGCAATCAGGAGAGCGATCTAAACCATTATAATGTTTACAGAAAGACGAAATCATCCGATGGTACGACAACTTCAAATACGGCAATACTTAATATTGCATCTAATTCATATCTTGATGCGGATGTTTCCAACGGCACGGTTTATTATTATCAAATTACGGCTGTCGATTTATCCGGGAATGAAAGCGCGAAATCCGCAGAGATCAGCGCGACGCCTTCCTCAACAATTGACGATAATGCCGTGATCAATTCGCAACTAACAGCTTACGAGCTTGGAATGAAAAATATGGATATTACGCAAGTCATGTCGACAATATCCGACAATTATTTGGACTGGTACGAGACAAGCTATAAATATTATAAAAGCGGATACCAGGACAATTTGACAAGCACTTTTGGGCAAAACAACATTACATCTTATAAGCTTTCGGCTACAGGCGTCACAATAAATAAAAAAGCTGCTACGGTTGCTGCAAAGGTTGAAATGTCGGGGGCGGGCAAGAAAACCGCAAGCTATGATTATACCGGCTCGAATTTAACATATTCGCTTGATAAGACTTTTTCTATGGCAAGAGAAGGGGATACATGGAAGATAACTCGCGATAAAACAGATAAAGAAGCGGCTTTTATGACATTGCCAACCAAGGCCAAGGCCGGCTATAACATTATGTATCAAGCTGTGATCTTATGGTTTGACAACAACAATAATTTTTACAATAAGCTGAAATCCGTGTTTGCGCAGGATCCGTCGGGAAACCCAATATCCTTTTCTTCCGGATACTTCGGCTTGGTCGGATATGGAAGCGTCGAAGCAGGGGATTATTCCGCAAACGTTGTCTTAACCGACAAGAATGATTATGTTTATAACCTTACGCATAATTATAAAGTATCAGGCATAAGCTCAAGTTCGATAAGCGCGCTTGGGATTGATGGGAAGAATCAAGATTTGATGATGATAGGATGGATGGTCAATGTATTGGGGGCGAGATAAGTTATATTCCGCGTGAATGTGCGATAAAATGAACGATAAACAACTTATTATCTATCAAAGCCCCGTTGGAGCTCTTGAATTGAGGGCTGATGCGGGGAGTGAAACAATTTGGGCGACTCAAATCCAAATTGTTCAGCTGTATGATGTTGACCAATCGGTTGTTTCAAGGCATATTCATAATATTTTTAAATATGGGGAAGTTGACAAAAAAAGGAATATGCAAAAAATGCATATTGCAAAATCCGACAAGCCAGTCGCCTTGTATTCTTTGGATGTGATCTTGGCCGTTGGCGACGGATTGTCGTCAGTTGGGCTACGGTATTTATTTGGCTGATTGGAGATGAATGCTTGGAATATTTGGCGTTGTAGTGATAAAAAATGACGATGATTCCTTGCTTGTGAAATTATTTTTAATTGGCAACAAGATTGCTAATAAAGAGGTAACATGAGGAAAGAAATACTTTTTAGTTTCGTTCTAATGGGAATGGCTATCTTCTTTGCTGGATGCTCAACGGCACCGGCATCTCAAGCAAATAAGCCAATTTTGCAGTCGGTTCTTATTTCTCCCGAAGCCGTAGCCCCAAATAGCTTTATTTTGTTCTCGGTAAATGCGCTAGATTCGGATGGAAACAAACTATTCTATAAGATCGGGACAGGAGAAACCTTGGCATTGGCGCAGAATAAGAAAATTGTTTTTCAAGCTCCGAGCCAAGCGGGGACGTCGGAAATGGATTTTATAATTACAAATGGGCGAGAAGATGTTTATAAAAAAGTAAAAATATGTGTTGACAGCGGGCTGCCTTCGAGCACAATAAAATATGGCAGAGCAACGTTGCCATTGGGAAAGAGCTTCGATTTTTTCAATGGAACTGTTGTAGATCGATATTATGGGGATATGGATTATTTAATGAATTATTCTTCGCACGCTTTATATTTTGACGGGGATCGCAATGGCTCGACAGTATATGTTTTTGATGGCGGGTTAGTCGACTTAACCTATTTCAATCCCGAAGTAAAAGACCTAAGCCAGGTAGTAGAAAAGTATAGCGGGTCATATTATTCGATA
Source organism: Candidatus Saganbacteria bacterium (assembly GCA_016223245.1). Lineage (NCBI taxonomy): Bacteria > Bacillati > Candidatus Saganbacteria bacterium. The sequence goes on from JACRPL010000011.1 coordinate 66,257, forward strand.
GGATACAACAGAGCCGACGAAGGAGAATATAAGCTTAAAATCGGAGATGTCTATTGTATTTTATTGAAATATTCAAACAATTTCTTTGGCAAGATTAAAATTATCAGCATTGATGCCGAGAACATTGTTTTTGATTATGCTTTCCAAAAAACTCCGGACGAAATAAGATTTTATGATTATGCGCCAAGCACTCTGGTTAATTCTTCTATGTCTGCGCCTCTAGGATTGGTTGGTACAGTTGAAAATACTACCGCATCCATAAGCTGGGGATCAAATAATGAGCCTAATCTCATGGGATATCAAATTTATAGAAGCATTTCTAGTGAGAGTGGCTTTGCAAAAATAAGGACCGTTGGGCTAACCAATGAGGCCGTAGATGCTGGATTAGGCAACGACAAAACCTACTATTATAAGATAAAGGCTATTAATAATGTTTATACCGAAAGTGATTATTCAAACGAAATTTGCATCACAACTGAAAGCAGTACAGCTTCGACTACCACATCTACTTCTACGACCACGACAACAACCACAAGCACTACTTCGACGACAATTCCGAATTTTACTGATAATGCAGAAAGTGGCTTAGACAAATGGAATGTTTCGGGATTTTCGGTTTCGAACGCTGCTGTCCATAGCGGAAGTTCGAGTTTTTATTCTGGGGCGGGCAACAATCTGAATAATACACTCACTATTAAAAACCCGATCGTTATAGCCTCAACAACAGAAACATTAAGTTTTTGGACATACTATCGCTCGGAAGTCAGTTACGATAATTTGATAATAGAATTATCCGAAAATGGGTCAAGCTGGACAATCGCGAATTTTTATAGCGGCAGTCAATTATCCTGGATACAAAAAAGCATTAATCTTTCTTCATATGCAGGCAAAACAATTTACTTAAGATTTCGATATAAGACCGATGGATATATTTATTATGATGGATTCTATATAGATGATATCGCTATTGAAGGGTAATTATATAATGAAAAAACTTTTATTATTGTTAATTTTAACAGTTTGCTTCTCGCCGAAGGCAAATGCCGACTATGGCCAAATAAGCGTAATTGCGATCCCATCAATTGAAAGCTATGTTTATATTGATAATATGTCTGTCGGCGCAACCCCTTTTTATCTTGACAAGATCGAATCCGGATTGCACCTGCTTCAAATTAAAAATGGGTACGATATTGTTTTTGAGGGAGAAATAATAATCCAAAAGAATAAGAGATTTACTAAAACTATCAATTATTCCCAGCCTAAAAAAGGGATCAAATTAATTAAAGAAGATGCCGCAATTGATAATAATTCCCAATTTTTAATGCATGGATTGGGTACTATTGGCGACAGCTCTACGATCGAGTTTTCTGCGCCGCAAACTATGCCCAAAGAGACCCAGGCTTTGCAATTGGCTACATCTGAAAGCTTGATGATAATTTCGGCAGAGCCAAGAATTAAAAGATTGATTGAAAAAGAAAAAAATAGAAAAGAGCATACCTCAAATGTTATGATCGGACTTGGAGGCTTGATGGCATTGTCGGGATTGTTTTCTAATAGCAACTCTAGCGGAAGATTGTTAAGTGGAGGGCTGCTTTATGCCGGGCTTGGAATATGGGAAAAATCTATTAAAAGCGATTTTGAATTGAATTATGAAAAAGTTCTTCATTTAATAGGTCAGACAAGTCAAGACCACTTTAAAAGATTAACGGCCGCAGAGGACGCTCTTGCAAAAGAATCCGAAAGACTTGAGAATAGCAGGCATAATTTTAATAATTTTGCTATGGCCTTTGGAGCGGTTCTGACTGCAACCGGTTCTGGCGCGATTATTGGTCTGCCAATTATGATGTTTGCAAGAGGCGATTATGATAAAAAATCAGACACTGAAAAAGAATATGACGCATATCTGAAGGAGAAGGAAGATGCAAAAGGAGGCGTTCTAAATAAAACAGTGATCAGGGAGTAAAAGTTGCAAAATAAAAAAAATTAAAGGAGCAAAAATGAAAATAGTCAAACGAATTTTATGTTTAGTAATTCTTGTCCTTATTGTTTTGCCGTTAATGGAAGGAGCTTCTTTTGCCAAAGGAAAATTACGTATAGCCATAGTCGATTTTCTGTCTGGCGATACAGGCGGGAAAAGTCTCAACAGCGGCGTGATAGCAGACAGGATCGCTTCGGAACTAGTTAAAACAGATAGGTTCGATGTTTTGGAAAGGACGCAAATACAAAAGATACTTAAAGAACAAAATTTTCCGCAGATCCTCGTCGGAGGCGAATACGATTATAAGAAGATCGGGAAACTGTTAAGCGCAGAAGTTGTGATCACGGGAAATGTTTATACCGGGCAAAGGATGGCCTCTTTATATCGCAAGAAATCTTTGGGAACCACAATTTTGCCTTTAGCCTTTGTTTTCCCACCTATTTTAATGTTGCCTCAGCAGGAAGAAATATTTACTACAGTTATTTCTGAATTGTCCATGAATGTCAAAGCAATTGATGTAAATACGGCAAAAATAATTGCAAGCGAGGACCTCCTCGAATCTGATCTATCAGATGTTGGGAGGCTTGCCTCACAGTTATATGTTCAATTGCTGAAGTATAATCCAAATGAAACCAGAGTCTTAAAAGTCAACAACAAAGATCTTCTTGTCGCGATCGGGTCCGGTAAAAATATGGGTATAAAGTTAGGCGACTTTTTCGAGATATCCGAAAAAGCCGAAAGCATTTCTCAAGAAGGAGCATCTGGGGCAATCCAGCTTCCCGATGAAAAAGTCGGCGAAGTTGAAATTGTTAGTGTTTCAAAGGATTCGTCTATCGCAAAAATTATCCCGCAATTGACTTTTGGGGATATAAAATCAGGCTACGTTGCAAAACAATTGCCGCTGGAGACTATTTCTCTGGCAGATATGGTCAAAAGAAAAGCGAAGATCACATCGCGCGCTACCGGCATGGGCGAAGCTTTTATAGGGCAGGCAACTGGCCCTGATGTAGCTAAATACAATCCGGCCGGGTTGGCCCAAATTCCTGAAACACAAATAAGCCTAGGGTGGAAATATCGTTACAATTCTGCCGGAACCAGCGCGGGCAATGCCAAAACATTGTACGGAGGGTATCGTGAAAGCCCATTTTATCCTAACGAATTCAACGGGATACTCCAGGTGCAAGGCGCGACATATGGCCTGCATGTAAGTACGGACAATCTTTTTATTGATGGGAAAACAAGCCCTGGTTTTTCTTTGGATGATTGGGCTGTAAATTTCGGAATATTTGGAGGAGCTGCCTTTGCTCCGAATTTTATGACTGGATCTGGCCTGCTTATGATAGATAAGCAGGCTACCGTTACAAGGACGGTTGCAGGTACGGAATATAGCTACAAGTTTAGAGGGACTGGAATTGGGGCAAAGAGCGGTGTTTTATATGCGCCGCATCCCCAAATTAGCATTGGTGCTATTTTAGCTTTGACCACTAGCTATTCCGGGACTTTGAAAATTGATGATGGAACAACAAAGGCGTTTTCTATCCCAGGGGCTTCTCAAGCAGGGCTGGGGCTTTCATATAAGCCGACCGATTTTCTTTTGTTAAATATCGATGTTATCGATCATTTTGACTATGGTTGGTACGATGCAAGGATGGGGCTCGAATATTCTTTAAATAAGAATTGGGCCTTAAGGGTCGGGAATTATAATCGCCTTGATAAATTGCCAAACTTTGCAACTGATCCGAATTATCCCAAAAATGATGATATAAAGCAGGCTGTCTATACAATGGGGGTCGGGTACACGCAGGAGAAATTTTATGCCGATCTTGCAATCGAGGCTGCGTATCTTAAAGAAGCAGGGGTAATTGTTTATCCCGATCTTACTCCAGGATCAACTAAAAGGACTTCTTTGGACAGTTATAAAGAAATTGGTGTGAAGTTCGGGATGGGCGCGAAGTTCTAGCGGTATCATGAGTAGATGAGGATGTGGCAGGAGATCAGCAGGACATCAGTGGGAAGAATATCAGGATAACAGGAGATCAAGCGATATTATCTTTGATGAATTTTAAGATTTCACGGATTGCTTCTTGCGGGTTATCAGAAAGAGAGCTTTGTTTGATAGTTTTCTCATCGCCGTAATGGATGTGCTTTGGAAAGGTTTTAATCTTAGGGAAATCAGGAGCGTTATCATAACGATAAATTTTTCCGGTTTGAGCCCTATCTTCCCAGTGGTAGGAATATTTGCCTGATTCGGACAGCCAAATATCCAAAAAGGAGTGGTTTTTGATGAAAATGCGAAGTTTAGCTGATCCAATTGTCCTTTTGTGGATAAACTCCGCATGGTCAATTATTTCTTTGTATTCGGTTTCGGCGATTTTCTTTAAGCGATTATACAGCTCAAGCAATTATTTTAGTCCCTTGATTTCAATTTTTAATTTTTCGATGTATTTGTCAGTATTTTCCCAAGCAATTAGGTCTTCCCATGCGGGGTGGCTGGCAATTTCCTTTGTTTTGATCTTTTCTTCAAGTTCCTTCCTGCTTGCGACCTGGTATTTGTCCCGCAAGTCGGCGATATCTTCTTCTGCAAGCCTTAATTCATGCTCTAAGTATGCAAGCAAACTGCGGTTGAGCAATTCTTCCGAAGAAATATTCAGGTCTCTTGATATTTGGTCGAGTTTTGGATTCATCCCCCCACCTCTAAAAGCAAGTATAACAAGCGGGCTTTGGGGAGTCAAATGAGTACTGGCTGAAAAATAATAGATCGATATTGAATTTAGAATTAGAAAATAATATTGAAGGCAAATAAATGTATTTTAAAAAAATAATAATATTAATATCTATTTCATTTTGTTTGTTGTCGCAAGTATTTGCCGATAGCAAAATTGAAACAAAGACCTCGCCTAACTATCTAATTATCTTAGTTCACGGCGTAAACACTCCCGGCTTTGTGTGGATGGGAGGAAAGGGGCAATCTAGTGCAGACAATGGCAGCGATGTATCACAGTTAGATGATAAATATAGGGGCTTTGGAGATCTATTGGGATACTTGAGGAATAATTTGGGTTTAGACGGTTATGTTTATTATTACACCTTTTCTCAAAGAGATGGGAAAATAAGCAATCAAGCCCGCGAGTTGGGAGATCCAAACTACAGCAACCCCGCTGTAGGCGGCAGTATAATGAACCATAAGGGATTGACAGATCAGCCGGACATAACATCATCAAGCCCTCTTGAGCTGAGAAAATATTTGAGATATCCTCTTACAAATAATAGCGACCCTAAAATTGTGGATGTTGGAAGTGATGGTAAGGCTAACTCATGGATAAAACAAGCAAGAGAAGATTTTAAAAAATGGTTTTATGATTTTGGCCCAGGAAGTAAAGAAAATCCAAAAAGATACCCAACAGATATCGAAATTCCCTCAAAATATATAATCATTGCCCACTCGATGGGCGGGCTTGTTGCAAGAGAATATTTGTCATCGGATTATTATCAAGGAAGCGTTGAGGCCTTGGTAACCATAGATTCACAGCATCTTGGGTCAAATGGCGCAAAGGCATTAAAACGCATATTTGAATTTTATAATGGCAGAGAATGGATAGACCAATATGGGCAAATGTTAGGCTTGACAATCGCAATGCTTATGGCGAATCAAGATGATCTAGCTATTTATACAGGTTTTTGTGCAATAGCTATGCCAATCGGGAGGGCGGTAATCGACCAGAACTATACAAAAGGAAACATGGGCTGGTACCCTGACCAGCCGGGTGTTCAGGATATGGCTGTTGATAGTAATTATCTTCGGGAGTTAAATTCAAAACCATTTATTAATAGCTCAAATCCGCTAAGAGTTAGATTGGTTTCAGGCAGAGGGATTCCAACTCCGTCGGGGGATTTACCAGTAAACAGATATTTATTGGGGGCAGAAGCAATTCAAACCGTATTTTCATCAAGCTATCTTAACGATCTTCCTCTTGGCGGGAAATTGATGGCAATATATATGAGCGTGCTTTTGGGGGCTATCATAAATCAGGATGGCGACATTTATGGGACAAATGTCAGCCAGCTTGGCGAAGGGTTATCAAGCTTAAAGGCGCCAAATATTGATTTGAAGAAATATACATATACATTTGTGGAAGATTCTGATGTTATAGCCGATGCAATAATTGGAGCTAGTGCTGCGATAGGGCTGGCGAATGCCGCAAATCTAATAACTGGCGGACCAGGAGCATGGCCGCTTAAATGGGCTATCATTGTAGCTGCCGCTACAACGGTAACCAAGGGAATTGAATACAGGTATAGTACTTACCTTGCTGGTCACGGCCTCATTCTCAAAAAAGTTTACGAAGAACATATCATCGATAAAGCACTCGAAGATTTTGTCGCACTTGGCGGCAATGCAACCACTGCCGAAGCCAAATCTTCCATCCCTGCATCATCAATCGATTCTCCAACATCAGGCTATGATGCCCCGCAGCAAGCCTTTGCTCTCCTCTCCAACAAAAACAAAGACGGTTCTGATGCCGGTAATTATCACACTGTCACGATCGAAACCGTAACCGAATCAAGCAATCATCTTCAAGCCGCGCCAATCGAGATAGATGGGCAGAAGAGATGGGTATCCGGTGTCATGGTCAAAGAGACGCCTACTGCAATAAAAGGAGTTATCAACACTTTCCTCCCCAAAAAACTAAAATCATTCGAATATTCAGAAAACTTTGCCGCATGGAAGCCAGTGCCCGCCGTTGACGAATGGGGGAACTTTACGGTCAAAGACCTAAAACTCGCCGAAGGACAGAATGTAATAGCCTTCAAAGCAGAATCTTGGATTGGCAATAAGATGAATCAGATATTAACAATAACCCTAAACACTATCCCCATGGTCGCCTCCGAATTTTCTCCATTACCAGGAACTTACCTAAAAAACAATATGCCGACGATAAGCGGGAAGTTTGCAAAGTCGTCGTATAGTGCGGCATCTTTGGAAAGTATCGCTATTTTGAATGCGAAAATACTTTCAATGGGTCAAGGGTCAGGGAGCAAGGGTCAAGTGGAAATAGATATATTGGCAGAGACTGAAGTGACCATTGGCGGCGAAGCATACAATAAATACTTGATATATAAATATAAACCAAAAACTCCATTACTCGACGGAGAATATACATTAATAGTAAATGTATCCAGCAATGTAGGAAATTCAAGCGCGGTAACAAATTTCATCGTCGATACACAATCTCCAACAATTACCATGACGCCGATTGCGCCGTATTCACCGCGCGCCCCCTCCTCCGCTAAAGCTACGGAGGGCAAGCCCGCAACTATTAGATACTCTGTCTCCGATGAAGCCTCGCCCCTAATAAAATCAGTCACCTGCAATCTATATGATTCCAACAATAACTTTGTAACAAACATTTCAACAGCAGATTCGCTTTCTCTTGGAGATAATTATTTCAACTGGGATGGGACTTATACCCCTCTACCTCTGGGAGAGGGGATAGGGGTGAGGGTCGTAGACGGCTCCTACATCGTAAAAGTCAAAGCTTTCGATCTCGCCGGCAACATGACAGTCGCCGAACAGCCTATAACGATCGATTCAACTCCTCCCGTTATCTCAAAACTAACCATGAGCCCAAATCCTATGACTTCAAACTCGCAATCAATGAGCCTCGAAGCCAAAACAAACGAACATTCAACTGTAATAATTAAACTTATAAACAAATCAAAAAATAACGCAACTACTGCATATTTGGCTCAGGCTAACGGGCTAACAGGCCAACAGGCTAACTCTTTTTCTGCAAATTACAGTTGGCAATATGCCGACATGTTCTCAAAAGGTCCCGAAGACGGCATCTATAGAATAGAAGTAACTGCTCGCGATGACGCAGGCAACGAAAGCTCTCCTACTACAATTGAATCTTTCCGCATAGACCGAACACCGCCAGAAATATACGGACAAATAACAAGTCCGTATGTCCTTTCCAATGTGGGCGTGAATGCTTATAAAACAACGCTAAGCTACAGACTTTCCAATAATCTGCCCTCTCCACTAAGTGGAGAGGGGGGGCCATCGACGCAGTCGATGGTGGGTGAGGTGAAAATAAAACTCTACAACCAAACGACCGGAGTTCTTGTAAATTCTTGGCCTGATGCGCCGAGCTCAACTACAGATACGAATTATATTACCTGGAATGGAAGCGACCCGGTAAACGCAAAGGGCGCTTACAAATTCCAAATAATTGCCACCGATGATGTCGGAAATACCGGCATCTCCTACGCAACATGCGTCAAAGACGGAATCGCTCCGACAATTTCCTATCCATCTGAAGATAATGCCCAAGTATCAGGAATGATATCGATCCGCGGAACAGCAATGGATCCCGATTGGACGAATGACAAATCTTTTAAACAATATGCTGTCTTTTATAAAAAAGGACAAAAACAAGGACGAGGGGAAGGAGCGTGGGAGACTTTGGCAATAGAAGTTCCGCTCGTAAATAGGAACCCAGCCGATGCAAAGAATCTTTCGATCCGTCCTCTTCAGAACGATTCGACTCTCGCATACTTAAACACAAACGTTTTAGAAAATGGGACTTATACTGTCTTAGTGATTGTAGATGAAGATGGCGGCGATTCCATTTCTACCGCCCGAGTTATTGAAGTTAAAAATGATGCATTTTCTGCGCAATCAAACCAAAATCCATACGCGAAATTAAATACGATCCCAAATTCAGTAGACTTCACCGACCCGGCAACAAAATTGCCCATCAGCTTTTTGAACAGCGTCAAACCAGCGAATGTTTACGTGGAGATACTTAAGCCCTCACCCCCGGCCCTGCCTGTCCGGCAGGCAGGCCCTCTCCCACAGGGAGAGAGAGGAGGGGGACGAACGAGCGAAGCGAGCATCGGGGTGGGTGAGGGAAATAGAGTAGTCTTTTATAAATATTTCCCAAATGTCGCAGGGGCGCCATTTACCGGCAGATGTGATTACAAACCAGGATCCGATCTTGGATATTTTATTTGGAACGATACCGATGGATATCATCTAAGAATGTCCACAAACGGTAAACAGCATAAATTTTCGGGAAGCATAGTTTCAATGGGCGGGAATCTCTCTGTTGCGAGTCTAAAACAGGGGGTTGTCAGCCAAAATAATATGATCTCATGGGATCAAACAATTTCCAGAGGCGAAACAGGTTTCGATTTTTCGGCCGACGGCAGAATAATTATATCTCCTGCTATCGACGCTGATCCCAAAAATCCTGAAACATCGGGAGAGAAAGCTTATCTTGGAGCTTCAAAATTCACACAAAAATTTTTGCCTATCGTTATTGATGGTCAAAGCCAGAGATTGGTTAATCTTGCTTCGATGGCTAACAGCTCACAGCCAACAGCAAACAGCGGAGCCGTAAGCGGTATGCCGTTAGCTGTAAGCTGGGATGGGAAATATGACACCGGCTCCTATGTCGACAGTGGAAGCTATATTATAAGAATAGTTGCCGAAGGAGCCGACGGGGTGGGAGTCGCAACCGATGAAGCGGCGATAAATATTGTCACGCCGTATAATTTATCAATTAAAGAAGTTTCGCCAACCGATAAAAAGTTCAGCACGCTTGGCATGCCTGATAGAGTTTCTGTTTTCTACAATGTTTCAAAAGATTCGATCGTTTCTGCCAGCGTTTATGACAGTGCAGGCAATTTCAAAGCGAAAATATTAGATGGTCAGGAGGTTTTAGGTTCGCCCAATCCGAATAATCCATTGTCTTTTTATTGGAAAGGGAATTATCCCGATCCTGATAGCAGGCGGGTTGTAAGCGGCGGGAAATATAGGATAGAAATTACCGCAACTGCAAAAGATGGGTCAGCTTCTAAGAAGGAAATTATTGATGATATAAATGTTTCCTCGTTCACAAATTCGGCAGGAAGCGGCTTAGCAATAGATCCTATTGGACAAGAAACCATGCTCGGCCGCGAAAAGATCCATTTGGCAGAAGGCGAATCGCCGTATTACGTTGAGACAAGCGCTACCGGCGAATATCACGCTCCAAAAGATTTCTCATATACTTTATCTGCAACAGGAAAAACTTTGATCACAGCGTATCCTTATGTCCCATTTGCAGGCTTGATGCATAGGGGGTTTAGGCAAGTTGATGTTCTAGTAAAAGCAAAAATGAAAGTAAATGGATATGTTCATACAATTGAATGGAGTTTGACCAAGGGGTTCTATCATGAAAAGCGCGGCGGGAGGGATCAAATACATAATAATTCAAAAACCTTTGGGATCCGTGAGAATGGAGACCCATATTATATTGAAGATGATACATTTACAGCCGGTGGAATATGGAGGAACTGGAACGAAGAATACCCTGGACTAGAAAATAGCGAGGCTAAAATTGAAATTTATTCAAAAGACGGCTCATTTTTGCTGGATAGCACCGAAGCATGGTTTAAAGATTCTGACGGTTTTGTTAAAACAAATAAAGGTATTTTTGAAGTAAGATTAGAAGGGGCAAGACAAGAAATAGATGGCGCCGGACACGCACAAAGATATGACGCAAAAGTCTATGTTAAATTGCCCGACAACAGCCCAATTGCTTACTCTCGTTTGACCAACCGCTTTGTCCCTTGGGTTGGATTTATCAATGCAAAATCTCCCGCAAGCGATAGGATAAAAGATTATTCATCGCCCGAAATTATGCTTGATGTCCAGAAAGGGCTTGGCTTCCCAGGTGGAAAATTCTTTAACGATCCTACTGCGAAGCTTTCTGATCCTTTCCCGTCCTCGTTGGCAGATGATTTAAAGAAAAAATGGAATGCGACTGAACCTAAGACATTTCAAGCTGTCGCAGAGGCAATTGAAAATATCAAAAACGATTCTTCATTGAAAAATTATTCAGGAGAAACATATGGCTTCAATGCAACTGACGGGTACAATTCGTATTTGTCCGACGAGCATATTGAATTTATCCCGATCACAGCGCCTGAAGGCGGGGCGTTTGAATATAATAATGCTTCCCCGATCGTAAAAATATCAACGAATTTAACGTATGCCGGCAGAGGGGATGGAAACAAACTTTCTCCTTTTGAATTCAGCTGGCCTCTTGTTGATTCCGAAAAAACTGACAAATATCCAAGCCTTGGGACTGCCAAAAGAGACGAATTGATCAAAGATCCGCAAAAATACACAGGAACATCAAAAGACGGCACCTTCTGGGATTTAGATAATGCGGAATGGAACAGCAAAAAATTCGAAGCAAATAATTCAACGATAATCGGCGGGAATTTGGCCAAGTATGACAAAATTCAAAACAAGACCCTTTGGGATTCAGAGAAAACAGCCGATAATCTGCTTATTATCCCAACTTATGTCGATAAGGCCGCTTTGGCGGCCGTTAGCAATAATCCCGAGGTGGCAATAACAAACCCTAATTTATCAAAGTCAGATTTCATCCATGCCGAAGGAGTCGATAAAGCCGGCGTCAATTGGTCTACCTCGGATGACACAAACCTAACTTCATCAAATGGCTTAATTAAGAACGGGCCGCTGGTTTTCAATGAAAATACTTTTCTTGGGACGCGCATATTGAATATTTATGATCTGTATAAAGATAAATTGAGTTCGGAACATACTTCGCCAAATGCGCTTAAATTTACTTTCTTAAATAGAAATCCTTTTAACGACAGCGACACGACATCTCCTATCGATAATCCAAATCTTTCCGATTTCAAATGGAGCGCTATTGTTAAAGATAAAACGGGCGGCATTAACAAGGATATTTCATTGGAAGCGACAAATATATATAATAATGCCTCACAATTGGACGACACCCTATCCTTAAAATTAAACCTCTCCGCTTCCGAATCGCGATATGTTGAGATAAGAGGGAGTACTCCGGGGGCTTACGATCTTATGTATTTTGACGGAAACGTTTGGAAAACTATTTTTGTATCAAGCGAAGCCAAATCCGGGACTCTCGCTTGGTGGAATGTTTCTCGATTGAATGGAAAATATACCGTTCTTTTGCGATCGAATAGCAATAGCGCATCAACTGATATTTCGATCGGAACTCTTGTCAAAAACGACGGCGCATCGCACGAAGTATATTCAACTTATAGAAGGGCGCAATTATTATTCCCTGCGAACGCATTTACTAAAGACGAGCTCGTAACGATAACGCCTGTGTCTATGAAAGAGATATATGTTAGAAATAGGCCGATCATATTAACATCCGGGCCTATTGTTGAAATAAAACCATCGCCTTATAAATTCAAAACTCCATCAACTGATGGCGTCGAAGGCCGGCCGACATTAAGATTTGTTTACACATTAAATGATCTTACAGAACTAAAACTCTGGAAGCCGGAAGACGGCGTGCCGCATAACTTGCCTTGGAATATCCATCAAGTGACCGCATCAGGCGATCTGCAGATCATTGACAATAACCATCAATCTGTTGAAGAAAATAACGGAGAAAAACAGTATGTCTTTTCGGGACCTCTTAACCATTTTTCAACCTATGCTTTGCTTCCGGGAAAATTCCATCTGTCGGCCCCAATGGTGTTCGCCGATAGATATATAACAAATAAAAATTATGCAACGATCTATGGGACGGCGGAACCGGGATCGGAATTACGCATTTTTGTAAGCAAGGAACCGCGAAGTTCATTCGCAGGTTCCGTCGCCATAGCAACAAAGAATGCCGGCCCCGACAAAGGCGAATTTAGATTTGAAAATATTGATCTGCTTGCCGATGACGGTGTAAATTATGTCTATGTAGTGTCGTCTCCGCAGGGAAATCCTGAAGTTATGACATTTAGCGATGTCGAAATTACAAAAGACACCATCCCCCCAATCGCCTCCTCATCCCAAAACCTTTATGCCTTCTCGCCAAACGGGGACGGGAAATATGATACTGTGGATTATCTATTAAAGACGAATGAGAATGGGAAAATTCGCTTGCAGCTTGCAGCGGACGGCAAACAGCTCTTAAACCAAGAGCTTTCCGCTGAAGCGAATAAAGAGATCAAACTTACATGGAGTAAAGATGGTTTTGATATTTATAAGAGAAATTCCCTAACCGGAATTTGGGATGCTGTAAGCCGTCAGCCGATAGCCGTTAGCTTATCAGACGGTGATTATCAGACAACAGTCTATTCAATTGATGAAGCAGGGAATATTTCAAATAATGTGTCAGGCCGCACGGTGGTCGATACAACTCCGCCAAAGATAAATGACTTAACGGCATTGCCAAACCCTTTTACACCGAACGGCGACGGCGTAAAAGATACGACGACTTTCAAATACAACTTATCCGAGCCGGCTTACGCAACTCTCGGCATCTATCGTGAAGATGGTGGATTGTTTAGAAGCTATATGGCGCCGACAGGAAAATTTGCCTATCCAACCGACCCCCTCTCTTTTCTCCCCCTTGATAAGGGGGAGATGTCCCGAAGGGACAGTGGGGGTAGTTGGGCATGGGACGGACGCGGCTCCCGCAATGAGCTTCTCGGCGGCACATACAAATATTTCATATCGGTTGAAGATAATGTCGGCAACGTTTCTACTTCCGAAATTAAGTCTGTTGTCGTCGACCGAGAGCCAACGCTTATCCCTTACGCTTACGCAGACCCTGATCCATTCTCCGCAATATCCGACACACAGAATTATACGAATATAAAATATTATATTTCCCGCGATAATGTTGAAGTCCAGGCCGTCATAATGGGCAAAGAAGGGAAGCCGATCAAAAATCTTGTGTTCGGCGAAACCAAAAACAAAGGAGAACATTCGGTTAAATGGTACGGCGACTATATTCCCGGCTACGATGGCCCTATCGACAACGAACACCCCGATAAACTTGCAGATGGCGCATACCAATTCAAAATTTACGCAAACGACCCGTATAACAGCACAAAAGCGGATATTTCGAACACCGTTTTGATCGACAACACCCCGCCGTTTGTGACGGTTTATCCCGTAAAAGTTGATAGGATAAACAGGAAAGCGACTTTAAGATATTATCTTCCTGAAAATTCATCGGTTGAAGTTTTAGCTTATCAAGATAACGGAACTCTTATTAAGAAGTTGGTCGAAAGCGAGCTTGAGAAAGCAGGCGAGCATCTTATCTACTGGACAGTCCCTCAAGCTAGTATCGGCAAAACATATATAACCGTAACAGCTGTTGATCGCGCAAAGAATACTGACAAAAAAACAACCGAAATATTTTCTCTTGATGTCGAAACGCCGCTTTCTATCGCAAACGCAAAGGCCTCTCCAAGCCCATTTACGCCGAACGGCGACGGAAAAGACGATGCTTCAAAGCTCGATTTTAAGATCGTTGGCGGCGAGCCGCCGTATAAAATTAATGTTAACGTCCTAAACCCGGGCGGAGCGACAATTAAAAAGCTCATCGTTGACGAGAGCCATGATGACGGCAATGTTTCTATCATATACAAGCCGGACACTGTTCTAACTGATGGAAAATATTCATATAGCATAAATGTCGTGGATGCAATGGGAGCTTCTGCCGATGGCACCGTAGATACTGTTCTTATATCAACAAAGCCCACAATTTCGATATCATCGGACCTAACGAAATTCTCTCCAAATAACGACGGTGTAAAAGATACGATAACATTCAATTATTCTATAGATTATCCTGTTGCTTATGAAACGGGAAATGCACAGATAAAAATCGAGATATTGGATCCTAATTTGCAAACGATCCTTACAAAGAATTTCTCAAACACTCCCGGAAGCTATACATATGTTTGGGACGGCAAGCCCAACAGCGGATCAACAATAACACCAGGGAATTATTTTGCGAGAATTTCAGCGATCGATCCATTGCTTACGAGTTCAGATATAAAGACAATTAGTTTTGCGTGCGACAATTCAAATCCTATCATGTCGATAATTTCCTTATCGCCAAGCCCCTTCAGCCCCGATGTTAATGGGCGAAACGATCAAACGGTCTTGAGTTATTCGCTTTCCAAAGGCGCAAACGTAACAGTCGAGGTCCGCGCGAAAGACGGCAGTCTTGTTAAAAGATTAATAAGCAGCCAGTGGACAGATGCGTATGCTCCAACAGCTTCTCTGTCTATAAAATCCAAGAAATTAAAAGCCTTGGCTGTTCCGACAATAGTCTGGGACGGTTCTACTTCGTCCGCTGATAGCGGACTTCGTAGAATTGTGCCTGACGGTATATATAAATTCTATATTGATGCACTTGATGATGCAGGCAACGCCTATGAAGTTACTCAAGATGTTGCGGTTGACGATACAAAACCGCTAACACCGGAAGCCTCGGCTCTTCCAAGTCATACAAATGCCGCCGGACAAAACTTTATCGGGACCGCGGAAACAGGTTCGCTTGTTGAAGTTTACGACAATGGAAGTTTGGTTGCTTCGAGCAAAGCTGTTGATGGGGAATTCAATATCCCGATAAGCCTATTGCTTGGAATTAACGAAATAAAAACGCGAGCTATCGATCCTGCCGGGAACATTTCTGATTATTCGAAAATGCAAACAGCGACTTATGAAACCGATGCGCCGATAATTTCTAATATTCAAATTTCTCCGAATCCGGCAAAAGCAGGACCACTTTCGATCAGCTTTGGTTCTTCAAAAACATTGTTAAGTACTCCCGAAGTCTTGGTTAATGGAAATGCGGCGAAAATAATTAACAATGAACAATTAATAATTAACAACAATGTTTATGATTATATTTATAATGTCAGTTCTTCTGATGCGCAGGGAAGTTTTACGATAAAAGTAATTGCCGAAGATCTTTCGTCAAATATCAGTACGACGGAATTTAAGGCGGCGGGATCATCGTCCTTTATTATCGATACTGTTAATCCAACAATTAGCAATGTCGATATCAAGCCAAAATACGCAAAGCTTGGAAGCAGGATAACTATCGATCCCAGCGTTTCGGAAGATCTATTGAACGATCCTATCATCCGCATTGGCGATCCTTTGAGGCTCGCATCCAAAGAAAGCTCTATCAAATATTCTGATATCAGGACAGATTATTCGTATTCTTATATTGTGGGAACCGTTGAATCAGAAGGCTTGAACCTTGTAACCATCGAAGCCGTCGACTTGGCAGGAAACGCTTCGCAATTCACAGGATCGACAACTATCGATAGGGTAATTCCTCAAATTTCAAATCTTTCATATTCGCAGAATCCTGCAAAAGCAGGCGAACTGACTCTAACATTTAATGTCTCAGAGCCTCTACTGGTTGCTCCGACAGTTGAAGTGACACAGAATGGTGCCTCTACTCAATTTGTTCCGGAGGTCGGAGGCCTTTGGTCGAAGGTCGGTGATCAGGTCACTGCAAAATACACTGTGTTTGCAAGCTCAAATGGAGTGAACGACGGGACTGCGGAAGTAAAAGTTTCAACGACAGATCTTGCGGGCAATTCCAATTTACAGAAATACACAGATCTCATTGTAGATACTCAATCACCGGTGTTTTCAAATCTCAAATGCGATGTCAATAATCCCGATTTTTCAAAATATGCGAAAGCCGGTTCAGTCGCAACAATAACTTTTAATTCATCAGAAAAGCTTCAGTTTAATCCAAGCGTCAAAATAAATGGAAACACAGCCTCATATTCTTCTGGACCCTTGACCCTTGCCCCTAATTCTTTTGAATACACACATCAATACATGGTTGGCAACAGCGATGTTAACGGGCAGGCGAGCGTGTCGATCGATGGCTTTGATCATGCGAACAATGAGGGCGCTTACAATTCTCAATCGGCAAGCGAGACCTTCATTATTGATCTTGTAAATCCGACGGTAAATATTGATTCGTCCTACTCGCTGATCGCAAACCCATCGCCATTTTCAACAAATACAAATCCAGACGGAACTGACATCCCAAGATTTACAACTCTAAAATATGGGTTATCCGAACCGTCCTATGTTACTGTCAAGGTCTATAAAGTGCCTGACGGGAAAAAGGCTTTCATAGCGTCTGATTTTGCTTCGAGTAATTATGTTTACACGCTTGTGAGCGGGGTCTGGAAGGATGCGGGATTGCAAAGCGTCCAGTGGAACGGGGAGATATCTTCAAACAAGAATCTTTATGACCTGAACAATGACGGATATGTCGACACAGTTGGCGAATATGCCTTTATTGTCGAAGGAAAAGATAGGGCTGGCAATCTTACATTAAAGAAATGGGGCGGAACGGTTTGGGTGCAAAATAATGTTTTGACATTAAAGGGACCGGACCAGCTTGATTTTGCGACAGCGAAAGTGCCAACGCCAGAGGGGAATCCAGACCCGCACTATTTTTCACCGAACGGCAACAGCCCGACAAAAACTACAAAATTATATTTTATTGTAGATAATGCGCTAAATCCTGTCGCGCCCGACCAGCCTCAAAAGATCGAAGCGCAGGAGTTTATTTCAAATACGAAAGCTGTCGGCAAATATTCCGTAAAAGTTTACAGCGATGCCGGGCTTTCAAATCTTATTAGGATTGTTACGCCTGACGCAACCGTCCAATCCTCATCTCTTGGGTGGGCGGTTTGGGATGGGAAGAATGACGCCTGGCAGTTTGTCGCGGATGGGACATATTATTTGGATGTAGATGTTAAAGATTACGCGAATGATCAGGCGGTTAATAATCATCTTACGAGATCGGTAGTTGTGGATAATACTGCGCCCAATAAACCAAGCATTATTGCAGATCCTTCGCACACTCCTAAAAACGCTTGGAGCACCCATAATACTCCTTATTTATCATGGGTCGATCCTGGCGATAGCGGGGGAAGCGGAGTTATTTCTTATCAACAACAATTAGATGGAGGGGCATGGCAGGCGGTTTCAAGCCCGTGGCATCTTGGAGTCCTTTCTGACGGCATGCATATTATTAGGGTAAAAGCGATTGATAAGACAGGAAACGTGGGCGCATATGATGAAGCGGTTTTTAATATTGATACAACTGCTCCAAATTTTAATTCGGTTACTGTTGATCCGTCCCATACGCCTACGGATAATTGGTCCAGCCACAATTCGCCATATATTGCTTTCTCTGTGTCTGATGCGGCTTCGGGGGTTAGTTATGTCCAAGGATTTATTGATGGCATAAGCCAAGGAAATATTTCATCGCCATATCATCCAACTATTGGAGATGGGACACATACGATCAAACTCCGTGTTTATGACACGGTTGGATTGAGCGGCGATTCCGGGACTTTTAATTTTAAAATTGATACGACCCCGCCGAATGCTCCAGCTATTTCGACAAATGTTTCAACCGAGACATGGATAAATAATAATAAGCCCGTAATTACATGGAGTAATCCAGGAGATGCGGGAAGCGGAGTGGATCATTATGTAGGATATATTGATGGAGCCGATCAAGGGACCGTTGCAACAAAATGGCAGCCGACAATTACTGATGGCACGCATACCGTATATGTTAAATCAGTCGATGCGATGGGATTAACAAGCTCGGCTTCCAATGCCATGACTTTTAAAATTGATACTACAGCTCCAAATGCGCCATCGCTTTCGATATCAACGCCAACTGGAACATGGACCAACCAAAACAATCCGACAATTAGTTGGTCAAATCCAGGAGATGCAGGAAGCGGAGTTGATCATTATGTGGGATATATTGATGGAAATTCTCAAGGCAATGTTTCTTCTCCATGGAAACCAACGATTTCTGAAGGGGCGCACACTCTTTCAGTTGAAGCATTCGATGGCGTAGGACTAATGTCTTCTTCGGCAATATATTCATTCAAGATTGATAAGGTTAAGCCATCAATCACCCCTCCATCAAGTCCCCAACCATTTAATCCTTATGTTGATGGGAGCAAAACACTTAGTTTTTCAGTAACTGACCCTGCGCCATCATCGGGCGGGTTAACGGTTACAGCGCAAATATTAAAAACTGACAGCACAGCTGTAGAAGATCTGACAGTTACTGGGAATAATTCTGCGGATTGGAATGGAATAAATAATTCTGGCGATTATGTTAATGAAGGGGATTATAAATTAAAAATTATGGCGAGCGATAGCGCAGGGAATTCAACTAGTGATGCAAGTTGTATTGTGGCTATTCAAGATGACCAAAGGATAACAAATAATCCTGCGGATTCAAATAGCCCATATCTTGTTTGGAATCAAGGCACCAATCTTACTTTAAAATGGATTGAGGGGTGGAATGATGAAACAAGGACGATTTCGGAAAGCACCGCCAATGTCTGGAATGGGGACGCAGATAAAGATGCATGGTTTTATATTAATTTTAATGGATCACAAGTAACATTATCAACGCAAGGAGATGGTGGTGGGGATAAAGATTCGCATATATATTATGCAAATTCCAATGTAGATACAAGTACTCTCGAAATTACTTGGCAAAGTACTTTATCTTTGAATCAAGGGTGGTATCGATTGCATTCGCATGCTCATACCTCTTCCACCCAGGGGTATGGTTGGGCTGGCGCAACAGCAGTTTATCAATATCGATGGTATAATCAATATCTAAGCCAAAGCAATAACTTGGGTCAAACTTGGACGAATTCCTTACAGTCAAGTTCAGTTGATAATTATCCAAATCCAAATCAATCCCAAACTCAAATTGCCAAGAATGGGAGCACTTGGCATAAAATCTATCTTAATAGCAGCAACTTATACCACCTATATTATCAAAGAAGTGCAGATGGCGGGATAAGCTGGTCAACAGCTGTCCCTATCAATGGAACAACTAATATGTGTTCGGATAGAGGCGGCATCATGTACCCAACAATTACTGTTGATTCGAATAATAATACCTACGTTGCTTGGACAGATTTTAGAGATTATGTTGCCGCAAATGGAAAGAATCCCGTCCCGGGCGACAACTATGAAATCTACTTCCAAAAAATCCCCTCAAACTTTGCGCCTGTAAGTGCAAACGCCACTTCTAAATTACAAACTAATGCAGTTAATACTGCATCAAAAGAAGTTTCTGCCCTAGCAACCGCCAAACCAACCCTCCTCGAACCCGCCGACGGCTCTACTGTCAAAACCATCCGCCCGACATTCAAATGGACAGGTATCAGAGGAATAACGAATTATAAACTATCTGTTGGGACGTTAGCCGGTTTGCCTGTTAGCCCGTTGACAAAGGCATTCTCAAAAAATATTACTCAATCGGAAGCAACGCCTTCAAACGCTACCGATCCTACTATCGCTTACTCTATAAACGAATTCGACGAAGGCTTGTCAAAAGGAACTTGGTACTGGAAAGTCTCCTCCAACCCAAGCACTACTCTTGAAGCATCATCTGATATCTGGTCGTTCACAGTCGATCCACCACTTTCAATGACAGGTGTTGCAAATTATCCTAATCCCTTCAACCCTAATAAAGAAAGAACAAAGATACGCTATCGACTTGGAAAATCTGCCGATGAAGCAAAGATAAGGATCTACGATATCACAGGTTCTCTTGTGCGCGAACTTGATGGAACGACAAATGCCGAAGGCTCTTCGATCTGGGATAAATATAACGATGTCTTGTGGGACGGCCGCAACGGCCGCGGAGATATCGTTATGAACGGCATCTATCCGTTTGATGTGATTGCGACCCTTAATGGGCAGTCGGTTATGGGCAAGGGAAAGATAGCGGTGCTCAAATGAGAAAAACTAAATCAAAAATCCGAAATCCGAAAGCCCTCACCCAAATTTTTCAATTTTGGAAGCTTAAAGCTATTTCCCCTCTCCCAGTGGGAGAGGGTTTAATTGAATATAGATTTCAAAATTCGAAAAATCGGGTGAGGGAAAAGAAACTGGGTGAGGGTTTTAGGTTGCTTATTCGGAATTCGATATTAGGATTTATCACAGCAATAATATTTTCTTCAGTCGCATTCGCTTCTTCTCAAGCTGGAGTCGACATCGCAGTTCTCAACGCCGGCGTCGGCGCTCGTCCTATGGGAATGGGCGGTGCTTTTACATCTATCGCCGATAACGCGGATTCGCCATATTGGAATCCCGCAGGCCTTTCAAATATTACAAGCCAGGAAATAACAACAATGCAGACAAAACTATCAACCGATACCGACCATTACTATATAAGCTACGCGACAAAACTTGGTAAAGGAACTCTTGGCATCTCTTGGATCCAGGTATCGCTGGGCAATATCACTCAAACCACAACAACCGATGCTTTTAACGAAGTCATAACAACAAATGTTTTCAGTTATTTCAGCAACGCATATCTTCTGGCATACGGTTTGCCTATTACTCCAAATATATCTTTCGGTATGACCGCGAAATACTTAACATCGGACATGTTCGGCATCGCGGGCGGCCAAGCCTATGGATACAGTTTCTCGCCAGCTTTCTTGATTAAAGCGCGCGGATGGTCATTTGGCGCAAAAGTAGATGAACTTGCAAACGAACAAAAATGGGAAACAGGGACAGCAGAAAAGGTTCCTCCAAAAGCCAGGGTTGGAATTTCATTTATGGAACCGCGGGGTTTACCCGCAGGTTCCACGGTGGCCATCGATGTCGCCCAAACGCTTAGAAGTTCTTATTCGCCGGAATTCGCTTTCGGATACGAGTATAAAAAGGGCGATCTGGCCTTAAGAGCAGGACTTCTTGATTCAAATCTTACAGCAGGCGCGGGGTTTAGATCCGGGAAAGCCTCGCTCGATTATGCTTATGTCCAGCAAAGTTCCGTTTCGCGAAATAATGTCCACCGGATCTCGCTTAGCGGGAAATGGTGATAAGATTTCACTTGACAACTCCATATTTATATGTAAAATGGAGTTATGTATTCCAGATTGCTAAAGCCTCCAAAAGAGAAAAGCTTCTTTCTTTTTGGCCCAAGAGGGACAGGAAAGACCACCTGGGTCAAATCCCTTTCCCCCAAAGCCCTCTATTTGGACCTTCTGGAAGCGGAGCTGTTTAACGACCTATTGGCAAATCCCGGACGCCTCGAGAATTTGATCCCTGCTCATTTTAAAGATTGGGTGATAATCGATGAAGTCCAGAGGATACCTGAACTATTAAATGAAGTCCATAGATTGATCGAAAGTTCAGGATTCAAATTCATATTGACCGGCTCAAGCGCGAGAAAATTAAAAAGAAAAGTCCCAAACCTGCTCGCAGGGCGCGCATTGACCTATTTTTTGCATCAGCTGACCGCAGGAGAGCTAGATAAGGATTTTGATCTGGCCCATTCCCTCGCATACGGCCAACTCCCATCGGTATATATTGAATCCGACCCCAAAAAATATCTTGAAAGCTATGTTAAAACTTATCTCGAAGAAGAAATACAACAGGAAGGATTGACCCGGAATCTTTCGGCATTTTCAAGATTCCTTGAAATAGCTAGTTTTTCGCAGGGTTCCGTGCTTAATATTTCAAATATCGCGCGCGAAAGTGGGATTGAACGCAAAGTTGCCGAAAATTATTTTAATATTCTAGAAGACCTGTTGATCGCGCATCGAGTGCCGGTTTTTTCCAAAAAAGCCAAAAGACGCATGGCCTCCCATCCAAAATTTTATTTTTTCGATACCGGTATATACAGGACTCTTCGCCCAATGGGGCCGCTGGATATGCCGGAAGATGTCCAAGGCATAGCTTTAGAAACATTATTATTCCAAGAGCTAAATGCTTTAAACGATTCTTTGGGGCTAGGATATAAGATCTATTATTGGAGGACGGCTCTTGATCTTGAGGTTGATTTTGTCCTATACGGGAATAAGGGCATTAAGGCATTTGAGATCAAAAGAACCGGCAAGCCAACCGGCTCCATGCTGAAAGGGCTAAAAGCTTTTACGCAAGATTATCCTATGGCTAAATCATATTTCCTTTATGGCGGCAAACGCAAAATAAGAGAAGGCTCAATCGAGCTGCTTCCTATTGAAGATGCCTTAAAAGGCCTGCCGGAAATCCTCTCTTCAAGATAAATGCGCAAACCGCGGCCGAGAGAGCTTCCTGATGTTCCTGCATGAAAAGAGATTGGATCAATTATTTTTAGCCAGGGATTTTTCAATTATGGGGCTAATATTTTCAAGCTTGATTGTTGGTTTTTTTTCCAGAAAATCCAAACCCACAACTGCCGCACGGGTGTTGCTTTCCCAAAACAACCCGCTTGTCCCGAGCTTGTCGAAGGACTATAATGCTCGCAGATAACCAGGAGGCCTTTTATGAAAAAATTTAAAGAAATTGAACTCGCGATAAATAAACACAAGCCATTTATGGCGGAAGAATTTAAAGTTAAATCTATGGAAATTTTCGGGTCGTTTGCGAGAGGCGAACAAACAGAACAAAGCGATCTTGACATTCTTGTTGAATTTTATGAAACAATCGACTTGTTTGCCTTTATACGCTTGGAAAATTTCTTGTCCAGCGCTGTCGGAATTAAGATCGACTTAATCACAAAGGACGCATTGAAGCCTCGAATAAAAGATAGAATACTGCAGGAAGCTATCCCTGTATGAAAAGAGATCATAGATTATATCTTGACGATATTCTTGATGCTATTTCTAAAATAGAAAAGTATGTGGATGGAGCTGCGTTAGATGAGTTTTTCCGCGACAGCAAATCTATTGATTCCGTGATAAGAAATTTTGAAGTGATGGGAGAAGCTGCGAAGAATATCCCCGATGAAGTTAGAGAAAAATACGGCAATGTCCCATGGAAAGAGATGGCAGGAATGCGCGATAAGCTGATACATGAATATTTTGGCGTTAATTTAGACATTGTTTGGGAAACCATAAAAAAACGCCTGCCCGAAGTAAAAATTGCAGTTAAAGAAGCATTAGAGAAAATGGATCAACAATTTGATCCTGGATAGTTTATGCAACTGTCCGCTATTTTAGAAAGGAGGCCTTTTATGAAAAAAAATATCAGAAGTAATACGAAAAATATAATTTATACATTGTTGGTCATTGGGATTTGGTCATTGGTCATTTGTGCCCCAGCGGCCGCCGTTCCCCAGTATATAAACTACCAGGGCGTCTTGAAGGATGCCGCGGGCAATTTGCAGACAGGGACGTACAGCATGGCATTCAAGATCTATGGCGCGGCAGCTATCGGAACGGGGACGGTACTAAACAGCGACAGCGCGGCGAGGAGCGTTTCGGTCTCAAGCGGGATATATAATGTGTCGATCGAAGCGACGAACTCTGTTTTTAACGGGACAGACCGGTGGCTTGAGGTAACGGTTGGGTCGGAAGTTTTGTCGCCGAGGCTTAAGGTCCAGTCAAGCGCGTACGCTATAACGTCCGGCAATGCGGTTACCGCTGAAACCATTAGTAATTATAGGGTCGGAGTTTCAGGCGCAGGCATAGTGCCGACGACTGACGCGACAGGGCTTTTGTCGTCAAGTGTTATTCCGGTCACCGGATCGGTAACGCTTTCGGCGAATTCTTTGAAGCTCGGCGGATATTTACCCGGTGTAAGCGGTGTCGGCATTGTGCCAACGACTGACGCGACGACAGGAAAACTTGCAACAAGCGTGATACCGACAACGATAACGGTATCGACCGCCGATTCTATATCCGGAAACATTTCGACGACAGGAACCATTACTGCATCAGCAACGGCGAACACAAGCGCGATAGTAACGGGCTTGAATGCGGGAGCGGGAACTGGTGTTTATGGGAAGAGCAATACGGGGACGGGAGTTTCTGCGGAGAGCACAAGCGGCGTGGCGCTTGATATTGTGGGGAAAATTAGAGCGAGGACAGGGACGGGATTTTGTGCGGGGACGGGGACGATTGCATTGGGTGACGCTACATCAGGATCCATTGCTAACACAGCTATAACTACAAGCAGTGTTATTTTGTTGACAGTAGGGCATGGGGCAACCACAGCTGCCTTAAACACAAATGGCGGAATACGCGTTTCGACTATAACCAATGGGACAAGTTTTGTGGTGGCAACAATGGATGGGAATGGCGCTTCGGCCGCGATACCGTTTAGTTATTTGATCATCAATTAGAGAAAAGGGCAACGGCTAGGGTAACGCTACCCGTTTCGGCGAGGGGTTACGGCTATGGCCATAACCGTTATCGTTGCCGTACGGCTATGGCCATAACCGTTATCGTTGCCGTTTTACGATACGGGCATCGTTGTCGTTACTTGCCTTTGATTACGGTTGTCGTTTCTTGAAATTATTCCAAGCCACTCCTAATTTATAGAGCTGTCTTCCTGTTTTGTCGTAAATATCTATTAATTTATCGCAAGAATCAATATTTACATGCGAAGAATAAATATCCCTCGCTTGGCTGATGCTGACTACCATCTCATTGCACTCTGCCATCGCATCGTCAATATATTTTTGAAAACCTCTATTTTGGTGTCTTTTCGCGTAACCCTCCGCGATCAATCTTGGTATGGCCTTGCAAGCCCTGCTTAATTGATCTTTCAAATCATATCTCTCATCTCCAGGCAGTTTGCAGGCGATTTCGCATAAGACTGACAACATAGCTGAATAGGAATTTCGATAAACCTCCAAATCTCTAAAACTAACGATCCTATTTTTCAATTCCATGGCAAAAACTCCTTTTTATTAAATATATGGCTACGGCGAGGGTAACGCTACCCGTTTCGGTTATGGCTTTGGGTTATGGCCATAACCGTTATCGTTGCCGTTTTACGATACGGGCATCGTCACCGTTACCCTAACCGAATACAGCAATTATCATGCCAAAGGCGGGTAAGCATGCCAAAGGCGATCATAAGGAGAAATAGAGGGGGGGGGGGTAAAAGCCGCTAATAAGAACAATAATTAGCAGTAATATCGGCGAGCGTCGCGTCGGAGTTGCCCAAGTTGGCTCCAAGCCACAAATAGCGGCCGGAGCAGGTATTTGGGATAGAAACTCCCGCGTTATTAGCAAGCCCTGTCGCGCATGGGACATCGGGCTTAATCGGACTTGCGGAAGCATAAAGATCTGTCGCGACGCCAATACCGTTCCAGCTAATAGTCGCGCCAGTCCCAACATTGTTAGATCCGGTTGTATCGATCATTTGAGAAATATAACCGCCTTTTGGTTTTTTGGGGAGCTTGTCGCCGCCTTCATAATATCTTACATAATCCCAAGACGATTCGCTGTCTGCTGTACCAGCGATGTCGTTCCACCTGAAAGAATTTTCTGTTATGGATGGAATCTTAGGCATTACACCTGTTCCATCTATCCTTAAAGTCCCATCTATATAAACTTTGAAATCGTTACCTTTAGCGGCTATCCTGTAAACATGAAAATCATCAGTTGTATCCATTTTATATTCTAATTTAGAAATGAATTCACTGATTTTATCGTTTCGAATTGTGCATATGAGCTCCTTTACACCGTCATAAGGATTAAGATTTCTTATTTTCCAGGAAGGATCAGCTTCTATTGCCCCGCCCTTAACTCTTCCTTCAGTGACCCATCCAGTAGTATGGGAAAAGTTTGTTTTTCTTTCGAAGGAACCTTTGTCGTCTTTTCCCATTGTTGAAACATGTAA